>DATCGH010000658.1:0-14414 GCA_036509055.1 Caldimonas sp. | reverse complement strand
GGCCGGCTTCGGGCGCGACCGCGAGTGCCAGGTCGCGCCGGCTGCAGCCGCAGGCATAGGCCCGGCCGTCGCGCGTGAGTCGGGCGAGCGCCTGTGCGTACAAGGCGGTGCGCTCCGATTGCCGCAGCGGCGTCTCGTCGGCCACCAGGCCGCAGCGTGCGAGCTGCGCCAGGATGCCCTCGGTCGCGCCGGCGACGTTGCGTGGCGCGTCGAGGTCCTCGATGCGCACCAGCCAGCGCCCGCCCTGGGCCCGGGCATCGAGCCAGGATGCCAGCGCCGCCACCAGCGAGCCGGCGTGCAGCAGGCCGGTCGGCGAGGGCGCGAAGCGGCCGACGTAAGGGGTCACCGGATCCGGTCGCCGACCCGGCCGCCGTGGCGCTCGAGCAGGGCCTTGCGCGTCGTCTCGCTCTCGAGCTGCTCCAGCCACCAGCGCAGGGCCAGGCCCATCGGCGGCTTCTTGGTCGCGGCGCGGCGGGTCGCCGCCGGCGTGCGCCAGGCGTAGCCGAGGCGGCCTTCGAGCCGGTTGCGCTCGACCTTCTTCACCACCAGGCGACCGGCGGCGATGTGGTCGCGGGCCATCGGCTCCGGCACGAAGCCGCAGCCGAGCGAGCGCAGCAGGGCATCGATCTTGGCGCTGATGTCGCTGACGGTGAGCACGTCCTGGCCGGCGAGGATGTTGACGGTCATCGGCGTCAGCCGCTGCGCCGAATCGGCCACCGCGATGACGCGGTGGCGGACCAGCTCGCCGTCGTCGAGCGGCTCGCTGGCGGCAGCCAGCGGATGATGCGGCGCGACCACGAACACCATCGCCATCGGCCCGAGGTCCTTCATCGTCACCCCGGGCGGGAGCTCGCGATTGGCGACGACGCCGATCGCCAGATCGGCCTGGCCGGTGAAGAGAGCCTCCCAGGTGCCGGCCAGCACCTCGGTGCGCAACCGCAGGCGGGTCGCCGGCGGCGTCGGCGTCGGCGGGGCGCCGCGCAGGTCTTTGGTCGCGAGCGCCGCCGAGCAGGCATAGAAGGACTCGCACAGCTCGAGCAGGGTGGTGCGCGAGATGACGTCGTCGACGGCAATGGTCAACTGCGTTTCCCAGCCGGTGGCGACGCGCTTGACCCGGTTGGCGACGGCGTCGATCTCCCCGAGCAGGCGCCGGCCTTCGTCGAGCAGCTCCTGGCCGGCGGCGGTGAGCGTGGCCTGGCGCGAGCGCCGGTCGAACAGGAGCACGTCGAGCGCGTCCTCGAGCTGACGGACGCTGTAGGTCAGGGCCGAGGGCACCTTGCCGAGCTGCCGCGCCGCGGCGGCGAAGCTGCCGCTCTGGGCGATCGCGTCCATCATCGCCAGGGCGTCGGGGGTGAGGGCGCTGCGGGCTTGGCTCATGGTCGGTCCGGGGGAGGGCGTTCATCTTATTTGAACGACACCGTCAAGGCCCTTTCGCCGCAGGGCCGCCCGCCTTTCCTACAGTGACGGCATCGACAAGAAAAGGAGAGCCTTTCCATGATCACGCTTCGCAAGTCGTCCGACCGGGGCTACGCCGACCACGGCTGGCTGAAGAGCGCGCACAGCTTTTCGTTCGCCGACTACCACGATCCGCGGCACATGGGCTTCGGCAACCTGCGCGTCATCAACGAGGACCGCATCGCTCCGGGCAGCGGCTTCGGCACCCACGGCCACCGCGATATGGAGATCGTGAGCTACGTGCTCGATGGCGAGCTCGCGCACAAGGACAGCATGGGCACTGGCAGCGCCCAGGATGCGCCGTCGGGCGTGATCCGCCCGGGCGACGTGCAGCGCATGAGCGCCGGCAGCGGCGTGCGCCACAGCGAGTTCAACCATGCCAAGGACCGGACCACGCACTTCCTGCAGATCTGGATCCTGCCGAACGTCGCCGGCATCCCGGCGGAATACGAGCAGAAGCACTTCGACGCCGACAGCAAGCGCGGCCAGCTGCGCCTGGTGGCTTCGCCCGATGGCCGCGACGGCTCGCTCACGCTGCATGCCGACGCGTCGATCTCGGCCGGGCTGTTCGACGGCGACGAGGCGGCCGAGCGCGCGCTCGACCCGAAGCGGCGAGCGTGGGTGCAGGTCGTTCGGGGCCAGGTCGTGGTCAACGGCCAGCGTCTGGCGACCGGCGACGCGCTCGGCCTGGAGCACGAGTCGTCGCTGAGAATCGGCGGCGGCGAGCAGGCGGAAGTGCTCGTCTTCGATCTCGCCTGAAAGCGTTTTTCCGCACTTCATCGGAAAGGATGGCCATGCCCTTCGCAATGCAGAACCAGCTCGCGCTCGTCGGCCGCATCCTGCTGGCGTTCCTCTTCATCCGCTACGGCTTCGAGAAGGTCACGGCCTTCCAGGGCACCGTCGGCTACATCGCCGCGAAGGGCCTGCCGATGCCGGCGATCCTTGCGGTCCTCGCCACCATCGTCGAGCTCGGCGGCGGCATCCTGGTGGCGATCGGCCTCATGACCGGCTGGGCGGCGCTGGCCCTCGCGGGCTTTTGCGTCGTCACCGCGTTCCTGTTCCATCCTTTCTGGACCTTGCCGGAAGCGCAGCAGTACGGCGAGCAGATCAGCTTCTACAAGGACCTCGCGCTTGCCGGCGGCCTGCTGATCGTGGCCGGCTTCGGCGCCGGCGCGATCAGCGTCGACGGTCGACGCCGCGCCTGAGCGTGCCGGCGCCGGCCGGCAGGCCGGCACTTGGTACAGTGCGCCGATGGATTTCGCGATGCGGGCGCTGGCGGTCCTGCCCTGGCTGGACTGGGTCGCCCTCGCGCTGTTTTTCCCGGCGTGGGCCGGCTACGCGATCTTCGCCAAGCGCCGCGTCGGCAAGCAGCCTTCGCTGCTCGCGACCACCAATCGGGTGCGCCGGCAGTGGATGCTGCAGACCACCTACCGCGAGGTGCGGGTGGTCGACGGCGTCGTCATCCAGAACCTCTCGACCAGCCCGTCGTTCTTCGCCTCGACCACCATCCTCATCATCGGCGGCCTGCTCGCCGTGCTCGGCACCGCCGACAAGGCGAGCGAGCTGGCGCGCGAGCTGCCGTTCGCGGCCCGCACCTCGGCGCTGGTGTTCGACCTGAAGCTGCTGCTGCTGCTGGCGATCTTCGTCTACGCCTTCTTCCGCTTCACCTGGTCGATGCGGCAATACACCTTCGGCGCGCTGCTCGTCGCCGCCGCGCCCGAGGCCAAGGTCTTCATCGAGCAGAACCTGTCGCGCGAGGCCTTCGCCGACAAGGCCGGGCGTGTGGTCGGGATGGCGGCAGAGACCTTCAACGACGGCCTGCGCGGCTACTACTTCGCCTTCGCCGGCATCGGCTGGTTCTTCTCGCCGATCGTCTTCATGGCGGCGACCGTCGGCGTCGTCTACATCCTCTACCAGCGCGAGTTCGGCTCCGAGGTGCTGGGTGTGCTCACCGCACCCTAGCGCGAGAGCTCAGGCATCGCGCGCCAGACGGACGCCGCTGAACTGCCACTGCGCCTCCGGCGGGAAGAAGTTGCGGTAGCTGGCACGGACGTGTCCCGTCGGCGTGGCGCACGAGCCGCCGCGCAGCACGAACTGGTTGCACATGAACTTGCCGTTGTATTCCCCGACCAGGCCTTCGAGCGGTCGAAAGCGCGGGTAGGGCAGGTAGGCGGAGGCGGTCCACTCCCAGACGTCGCCGAACATCTGCGCCGGCTCGTCGCCGATCGGCGCGATCTGCGGCATCGGATGGAAGGCGCCGCGATCGGCGAAGTTGCCGCTCGGCGGCGCCCGCAGCGCCCGCGCCGCATGCTCCCATTCGAACTCGGTCGGCAGCCGCGCGCCGGCCCAGCGAGCGAACGCATCGGCCTCGAAGTAGCTGAGATGGCAGACGGGCGTGTGCGGGTCGATCTCGACCTTGCCCTGAAGCGTGTGGTTGAGCCAGCGGTCGCCGTCGCGCATCCAGTAGAGCGGTGCCGTCCGCCGGCCGGCCTGCACCCAGTCCCAGCCCATCGACAGCCAGAGCTCGGGCCGGGCGTAGCCGCCATCGTCGATGAAGGCGAGATACTCGTCGTAGGTCGCGGGCCGCGATGCGATCTCGAACGGCTCGACATAGGCACGATGACGCGGCGTCTCGTTGTCGAAGCAGAAGTCGCCGTCGAGCACGGGGTCGTGGCCGATCTCGATCAGGCCGCCTTCGTGGCCGAACCAGCGCACCGGCCCGGGCCGCACCTGCGAGATCGGCCAGCGCCGGGCGTAGCCGGGCGCGACCGGATTGAAGCTCAGCGCATGCTTGATGTCGGTGAGCAGGAGTTCCTGGTGCTGCTGCTCGTGCTGCAGGCCGAGCGTCACCAGCGACTCGATCTCGGCATCGCCCGGCCGCGCGGCGATCAGCGCCAGCATCCGCTCGTCGACATCGGCGCGAAAGCGCTTCACCTCGACCAGCGCCGGCCGGGTCACCAGGCCGCGATGGGGACGCGGATACTGCTCGCCCACACCCTTGTAGTAGCTGTTGTAGAGCACCCGGAACGCCGGGTCGAACGGCCGGAAGCCGGGCTCGAAGCGCTCGAGGATGAAGGTCTCGAAGAACCAGGTGACGTGCGCGAGATGCCACTTCGTGGGGCTGGCGTCGGGCATCGACTGCACCTGGCAGTCCTCGGCCGTGAGCGGCGCCGCCAGCGCCAGGCTGGCCTGACGGATGGCGGCGTAGCGGTCGGCCAGCGCGCTCGGACGGGGCGCCAGCAGGCGCTTCGGGGTCGCTTTGAACATGATTCTTCCTCCGAGCGGGACAAGCCTAACGGAAGACCCGTTTCTGCGTGCGAAACAGGGTCGCTCCGAGGGGAAATGGCCTCGACCGATCCCTAAAATGCCGGCCATGCCCTTCGTTCATCTGCGCGTGCACACCGAGTTCTCGGTCGTCGACGGAACCCTGCGGGTCGACGAGGCGGTGGCGGCTGCAGCGGCGGACGGCCAGGGCGCCCTGGCGATCACCGACCTGAGCATCCTGTTCGGCGCGATCAAGTTCTACAGCGCCGCCCGTGCCGCGGGCGTGAAGCCGATCATCGGCGTCGAAATCTGCCTCGAGCCCGAGGGCAGCGAACGGCAGCCGAGCCGGCTGGTGCTGCTGGTGCAGAACCGCGAGGGCTACCTCAACTGCTGCGAGCTGCTGTCGCGCGGCTGGCTCGACAACGCCGAGCGCGGCCATGCGCTGGTCAAGTGGCCATGGCTGGCCGAGCGCCACGCCGGCCTGATCGTGCTCTCGGGCGCCGAGAGCGGCGCCATCGGCCAGGCGCTCGCCGCCGGCGACGACCCGCGCGCCCGGGCGCTGGCGGAGCGGGCGCAGCGGACGTTCGGCGACCGCTTCTACATCGAGGTCCAGCGCAACGGCATGCCGGGCGCCGAGTCGCATCTGCGCGCGGCGGTGCTGCTGGCGTCGGAATTGCGACTGCCGGTGGTGGCGACGCACGGCGTGCAGTTCCTCGGCCCCGACGACCACACGGCGCACGATGCCCGCGTCTGCGTCGCCGAGGGCGAGATGCTGGCCAACCCGAAGCGCATCAAGCGCTTCACCCGCGAGCAGTACCTCAAGACCCAGGCGCAGATGGAGGCGCTGTTCGCGGATCTGCCGAGCGCGCTCGCCAATACGGTCGAGATCGCCAAGCGCTGCAACCTCGGCCTGGTGCTCGGCAAGCCGCAGCTGCCCGACTTCGCGACGCCGCGGGTCGGCGATGCGCCGGTGCCGATGGCCGAGTACTTCCGGATCGCCTCGCACGAAGGCCTCGAGGTCCGCCTCGGCCAGCTCTATCCCGACCCGGCGGTGCGCGAGCGGGAGCGTCCGCGCTACGTGACACGGCTCGACTTCGAGATCGAGACGATCCTGAAGATGGGCTTTCCCGGCTACTTCCTGATCGTCGCCGACTTCATCAACTGGGCCCGAGCCAACGGCTGCCCGGTCGGCCCGGGCCGCGGCTCGGGCGCCGGCTCGCTGGTGGCGTATTCGCTCAACATCACCGGCCTCGATCCGCTGCGCTACGGCTTGCTGTTCGAGCGCTTCCTCAACCCGGAGCGGGTGTCGATGCCCGACTTCGACATCGACTTCTGCCAGGCCAATCGCGACCGGGTGATCGACTACGTCAAGGACAAGTACGGGCGCGACGCGGTCAGCCAGATCGCGACCTTCGGCACGATGGCGGCGAAGGCCGCGCTGCGCGACATCGGCCGGGTCCTGGGCATGAGCTACGGCCATGTCGATTCCGTGGCAAAGCTCGTGCCGGCGCCGCCCGGCAAGAGCGTCACCCTGCGCCGCCCGCCGCGCGGCGAGGATGGCGAGAAGGTCGACGACGGCGGCGTGATCTACGCACGCCGCGAGGCGCCCGAGATCGAGCAGCGCGAGAAGAACGAGGAAGAGGTCGCCGAGCTGCTGGCGCTGGCGGAGCGGGTCGAGGGCATCGTGCGCAACGTCGGCATGCACGCCGGCGGCGTGCTGATCGCCCCCGGCCGCATCACCGACTTCTGCCCGCTCTACATGCAGCCGGGCAGCGAGAGCGCGGTCAGCCAGTTCGACAAGGACGACGTCGAGGCGATCGGCCTGGTGAAGTTCGACTTCCTCGGCCTGGCGACGCTCACCATCCTCGAGCTGGCCAAGGACTTCATCGTTGCCCGCCATCCCGAGCGCGCCGGCTTCGATTACGACGCGCTGCCGCTCGACGATCCCAAGGTCTATGCCCTGTTCGCAGAGGGCCGGACCGAATCGGTGTTCCAGTTCGAAAGCGGCGGCATGCGACGCATGCTGCGCGAGGCCCGGCCGACGCGGCTGGAGGACCTGATCGCGCTAAACGCGATGTTCCGCCCCGGTCCGATGGAGAACATCCCGAGCTTCTGCCTGCGCAAGAACGGCAAGGAGACGGTGACCTATCCGCACCCGCTGCTCGAGCGCGTGCTCGGCGAGACCTACGGGATCATGGTCTACCAGGAGCAGGTGATGGAGGCGGCCCAGGTGATGGGCGGCTATTCGCTCGGCGGCGCCGACCTGCTGCGCCGGGCGATGGGCAAGAAGAAGCCCGAGGAGATGGCCAAGCACCGCGCCATCTTCCGCGAGGGCGCGGCGAAGAAGGAGATCCAGGCGGCGGTGGCCGACGAGGTCTTCTCGCTGATGGAGAAGTTCGCCGGCTACGGCTTCAACAAGTCGCATGCCGCCGCGTACTCGCTGCTCGCGTACCACACCGCCTGGATCAAGGTCCACTTCCCGGCCGAGTTCTTCGCCGCCAACATGACGGTGGAGCTGGACAACAGCGACAAGCTCAAGGCCCTGCTGGTCGACGCGCGGACCTTCGGCGTGACCATCGCCACCCCCGACATCAACAGCGGCACCTATCGCTTCGAGCCGGTCTCGCCGGCGGTGGTGCGCTACGGCCTGGGCGCGGTGAAAGGCACGGGCCAGGGCGCGATCGAGGCGATCGTCGGCGCGCGCCGCGAAGGCGGGCCGTTCACCAGCCTGTTCGACTTCTGCGCCCGGGTCGACCGCGGCCGGATCAACCGCCGCGTGGTCGAGGCGCTGATCAAGGCCGGCGCCTTCGATGCGTTGCATCCCGAGCGCTCGATGCTGCTGGCGAGCGTCGGCCTGGCCCTCGACTGGGCCGACACCCAGGCCGCCCATGCCGACCAGGGCGGCCTGTTCGACTTCGGCGCCGACAGCGACGACATGCACGGCGCCAGCACCCAGGAGCCGGCGCTCGTGGCGGCGGCGCCCTGGAGCATCAAGGAGCGGCTGACGCTGGAGAAGGCGGCGCTCGGCTTCTACCTCTCGGGCCACCTGTTCGACCAGAGCGCGGCCGAGGTCCGGCGCTTCGCCAAGGTCCGCCTCGCCGACGTCATCGACAAGCGCGAGCCGATGCTGCTGGCCGGCATCGTCTCCGACCTGCGCGTCGTCAACGGCCTGCGCGGCCGGGTGGCGATCTTCAAGCTCGACGACGGCAGCGAGGCGATGGAGGCGGTGGCCAACGAGGAGCTGCTCACCGCCAACCGCGAGCTGCTGAAGGACGACGAGCTGGTCATCGTCCAGGGCAAGGTGCAGCCCGACCGGTTCTCCGGCGGCGTGCGCCTCAACGTGCAGAGCGTCTGGGACCTGGCAGCGGCGCGCTGCCGTTTCGGCAAGTACCTGCGGGTCGAGGTCAACGGCAGCGTGCCGCCGGTGGCCGAGGTGCTGCGCGAGTTCCCGTCGCGCCGCCTCGTCACCGAGCATGGCGAGATGCCGCAGGGACTGGCGGTGCGGCTGGCGCTGCTGCGCGAGCATGCGACCGGCGAGATCGATCTCGGCGATTCGGCCCGCTTCTATCCGTCGGAAGCGGCGCTGGCGCGCTGGAACGCGGCCGCGGCGCACGGCCGTGCCGTCGTCGTCTACGAATGAAGCGGCAGCACCTCCGGCGATGACCGAAAAGGTGCCGCTCACGGGGCTGGTGCTCACGGGCGGCGGGGCGCGTGCGGCCTATCAGGTCGGCGTGCTGAAGGCGATCGCGCAGATCCGGCGCGAGGCCGGCGCCGGGCGCACCGGCAATCCTTTCCCGGTGATCGCCGGAACCTCGGCCGGAGCCATCAACGCCGCGGCGCTCGCCTGCCAGGCCGACGACTTCGACCGGGCGATGGCCGGCATCGTCGAGATCTGGGAGAACTTCAAGGCCGAGCAGGTCTATCGCTCCGATTCGATCGGCGTGATCAACACCGGTGCGCGCTGGCTGACGATGATGTCGATCGGCTGGGTCATCGCCCGCTGGCGCCGGGCGCGACCGCGCTCGCTGCTCGACAACAAGCCGCTCGAAGTGCTGCTCGGCAAGCTGGTCAGCACCGATCGGCTGCACCAGGTGATGCGCGAGGGCCACCTGCACGGCCTCGCGGTCACGGCCTCGAGCTACGGCTCGGGCCTGCACGTCACCTTCTACGACGCGCTTGACGACATCGTGCCGTGGACACGCTCGCAGCGGCTGGCGGTGCGGGCCGACATCAAGATCGCGCACCTGCTCGCGTCGTCGGCGATCCCGTTCGTCTTTCCCGCGGTGGCGCTCGACATCAACGGCAGCCGCGAGTACTGCGGCGACGGCTCGATGCGCCAGTCCGCGCCGATCTCGCCGGCGGTGCACCTCGGAGCCGAGCGGATCCTGGTCGTCGGCGCCGGCCGCCTGCAGGAGCCACCGGGCGAGCGCGCGCCCAGCACCGACTACCCCAATCTCGCGCAGATCGCCGGCCACGCCCTGTCGAACATCTTCCTCGACGCGCTCGCCGCCGACGTCGAGCGGCTGACGCGGATCAACGCGACCTTGGCGCTGCTGCCGCCGCGGGCGCGCGCCGAGACCAGCCTGAAGCCGATCGAGACGCTGGTGATCGCACCGAGCGAGCGGCTCGACGACATCGCCGCCAAGCACCTGGCGAGCCTGCCGCTGCCGATCCGGGCGATGCTGCGCGGCATGGGCGTCTCCGGCCGGGGCGACGACGCACGCGGCGCGGCCTTGGCGAGCTATCTGCTCTTCGAAGCGCCCTACACCCGCGAGCTGATCGCCCTCGGCGTGCGGGACACGATGTCGCGGCTTGGCGAGGTGCGCGCCTTCTTCGGCTGGGCGGTCGAGCCTGCTTCCCAGGCCCGCGGGGAGCCGGGCCGGGACAGTGGGGCCCCGGCGGGCAGCGAAGCGCTGCAGGCCGAGGCTCCGCGGCTGAACTAGGCGCCGCTACTTCTTCGCCGGCATGCCGGCGATGGCCTCCGCCTTCTTCTTCGTGCCCGTGGCCGGGGTGGCTGCGGGGACCGGTGCCGCACCGCCCGGGGCCGAGCCGGCGAACGCGGTGCCGTTGACGGTGAGGCCGTTCTGCGAGAACTTGCTGGCGCTGGCGTCGCCCACGCCCTTGACCCGCGTGGTCAGGTCGCTCCAGTCCTTGAACGGCGCCTTCTGCCGTTCGCCGAGGATCTGCGCCGAGAGCGTCGGACCGATGCCCTTGATCGACTCCAGCTCGGCCTGGCTGGCCTTGTTGACGTCGACCGCGGCGAAGGCGGTGGCGGCGACGAGCGCGCCGAGGGCGATGATGATTTGCTTGAACATGCGAAGCTCCTGAAGGTGTGAGAACGAGTCGCCGCAGCGGCCGGCGCGCCGGAGGCACGCGGCCGGTTTGCCGCAGTGCGTCCCCAAGCAACGAGCGCCGGAGCTTCGCCGTTGTCCCTCGCCGGGGCCCCTCGGCGGGCCCCTCCTTTTCAGGCCTGGCCCTGCAGCCAGGCGACGTAGGCGGCGACGCCGCCGGCGACATCGACGAACGCATGCTGGCAGCCGATGGCGCGCAGCCGGCCGAGATCGGCCTCGGTGAAGCACTGGTACTTGCCGACCAGCGCCGGCGGGAAGTCGATGTAGTCGATGACGCCGGCGCCGACCAGCGCCTCGAGCGGCAGTGCCGACTCGCCCGCCTCGGCGCGGCAGGCGTTGACGACGGCCAGGGCGACGTCGTTGAACGGCTGCGCCCGGCCGCTGCCGAGGTTGAAGATGCCGCACGCCTCGGGATGCTCGAGGAACCAGAGGTTGACCGCGACCACGTCGCTCACGGCGACGAAATCGCGGCGCTGCTCGCCCGCGGCGTAGCCGCCGTACTCGCCGAACAGCTTGACCCGGCCGGTCGCCTGCCATTCGTTGAACTGGTGGAAAGCGACCGACGCCATCCGCCCCTTGTGCTGCTCGCGCGGACCGTAGACGTTGAAGTAGCGAAAGCCGGCGATCTGCGTCTTCGCCGCGGGCAGGGCGCGGCGCACCACCTGGTCGAACACCAGCTTGGACCAGCCGTAGACGTTGAGCGGCCGCTCGAACTCGGGCTCTTCGCGAAACGACGTCGAGCCGCCGTAGGTGGCCGCCGAGGAGGCGTAGAGCAGGCGCACGCCCTGCGCCTGGCAGGCATCGAGCAGCGTCTTCGAGGGGCGGTAGTTGAGGTCGAGCATCAGCCGGCCGTCGTGCTCCATCGTGTCGGAGCAGGCACCTTCGTGGAACACGCAGTCGATCGTGCCGAGCTCGCCGGCGGCGAAGCGGGCGTAGAAATCGCGGCGGTCGAAGTAGTCGCTGATCGAGGCGCCGACCAGGTTCTTGAACTTGGCGCCGTCGCTCAGGTCGTCGACCGCGATCACGTCGTCGACGCCGATCGCGTTCAGGCCATGCACGAGGTTGGAACCGATCATGCCGGCGGCGCCGGTGACGACGACTCTCATGGCTTGCTCCCTGGAGCGAACAGCTCGTCGTAGCCGACGCTCGCGGTGCCGAACTTGCCGACGACGATGCCGCCGGCGCGATTGGCGATCGGCATCGCCTCGCGCAGGCCGAGGCCTGCGGCGAGCATCGCCGCGAGCGTGGCGATCACGGTGTCGCCGGCGCCGGTGACGTCGAACACCTCGCGCGCCTCGGCCGGAATCCGGGCATGGCCGGCGGCATCGAACAGCGACATGCCGTCCTCCGAGCGGGTGACGAGGAGCCCCTCGAGGCCGAGCTCGGCGCGCAACCGTTCGGCCCGCTCGGCCAGCTGCGCTTCGCTGTTCCAGCGCCCCACCACCTCGGCCAGCTCGGCGCGGTTGGGCGTGATCACGGTGGCGCCCTTGTAGCGCGAGTAGTCGTCGCCCTTGGGGTCGACCAGCACCGGCTTGCCGGCGGCGCGGGCGAGCTCGATCATCGTCGTGATGTGGGTGAGGCCGCCCTTGCCGTAGTCGGAGAAAAGCACCGCGTCGTGCTCGGGCAGGGCCTGCTCGTAGTCGGCGAGCATGCTGGCCAGGACCTCGTGGTCGGGCTGGTTCTCGAAATCGACGCGAAGCAGCTGCTGCGCCCGGCCGATGACGCGCAGCTTGACGATCGTGAACAGCTGGGCGTCGCTGCCGAGGAGCGCGTTCACGCCCTGCTCCTCGAGCAACGTGCGCAGGCGCCGTGCCGGCTCGTCGGTGCCGACGACGGTGAGCAGGGTCACCCGGGCGCCGAGCGCCTTGACGTTGAGGGCGACGTTGGCGGCGCCGCCAAGCCGCTCTTCCTCGCGGCTGACGCGCACCACCGGGACCGGCGCCTCCGGCGAGATCCGATCGACCGCGCCGAACCAGTAGCGATCGAGCATCGCGTCGCCGACGACGAGCACGCGGGCCGCGGCGAGCCGTTCACGGGTGGGCGTCATGTCGCTCATGCCGGTCCCCGCCGGGCCGCCCCAAGGGGACCGGTCGCCCCCGCGGGGGGCAGGGAACGAAGTGACCGTGGGGGCTTCATTTCACAGGTCTTCCAGTCTGCGTGGCGGGTAGGTGTCCCAGCCGAGGCAGCCCGGACATTGCCAGAAATAGTGCTCGGCCTCGAAGCCGCAGGCGGCACAACGATAGCGATGCAGCGGCTTCGCGGCGCGGCGTACCGCCTGGCGCAGGGCGGTGGCGTCCTCGGCGGGCAGGGCGGCGGTGGCCGGCGGCGTGCCGTCGGCGCCGGGCGCGGACGCGGTGCGCGAGGCGAGCAACGACTGGGCTGCCGCCATCGTCGGATGCTCGCGCAGATGCGACAGCAGCAGCCCCTGGCGCGCCTCGGCGTCGGACTCGAGCGCGGCCATGGTCTCCAGCAGGTCGATGGTCGGCGCCTTCTCGTACAGCGAGCGCAGGCGCTCGAGCGCCGAGCCGATCTTGCCGGCGGCGCGCGCGCTCGCCGCATAGCGCCGGGCGACGAGGTTGAACGAGGCCGGCTGCACCGACATCAGCGTGTTCCACAGGCGCAGCGCCTCGACGTGGTCGCCGCGGGCGGCGGCGCGCTCGCCGGCGAGGAGCAGCGGCCGGGCATCGCGCGGCGCGACCTCGCGCGCCTCGGCAATGGCCGCGTCTGCAGCCTCGGTCTGATGCGCGGCGTCGGCCTCGAGTGCGAGCTCGCACCAGTAGTGCGCGATCCGCGAGGCGAACGAGCCGGTGCCGCTGCCTTCGAGCTGGCGCGCGACCTCGATCGCCGACTGCCACTCGCGGGCGCGCTCGTGCAGGTCGAGCAGGGCGAGGCGCGATTCGGTGTCGAAGGCGCTGCCGGCGAGCGCCTTGTAGGCGTCTTCGGCGCGATCGAACAGGCCCGCCTTCATGTAGTCCTGGGCGAGCGCGTGCTGGGCGCGGACGCGCTCGTCCTTGGGCAGGTCGGCGCGGCCGAGCAGGTGCTGGTGCACCCGCACCGCGCGCTCGTATTCGCCGCGGCGGCGGAACAGGTTGCCGAGGGCGAAGTGCAGGTCGGAGGTGTCCGGATCCTGCTGCACCGCCTCGATGAAGGCATCGATCGCCTTGTCATGCTCCTCGTTGAGGAGGAAGTTCAGGCCCTTGTGATAGGCCTTGGGCTCCTTCTGGTCGCGCCGGAACTGCCGCACGTCGATCCGCGAGGCGACCCAGCCGAGCGCGAACGCCAGCGGCAGCGCCCACAGCAGCCACGCCAGCTCAAAGTCCATCGCGCGGCGGATGCAGCCCGGCGGTTTCCGTCGCCGGCGCGGCCGGCGCCGCGACGACGACCTTGTCGGTGGCGCGCCGCATGTGCGTGCGCGAGAGGCGGCGGTGGCGCCACCAGCTCGGCACCATCGCGAAGATGCCGAACGCGCAGCCCAGGGCGAACGCGGCGAGAACGATGAGAACCATCGGCGCGTGCCAGGACTGCTCGAAGAACCAATGGATGACGGCTTCCTCGCGGTTGTTCAGCGCGAACGCGAACAGGACGAAGAAGATGGCGGCCCGGAACAGCCAGACGAGCAAGCGCATGGCGTCGGGCAGTGCCTTGCCCTAGTCGCCGGCGGCGGCGCGCGGCGGCGGCTCGGCGGCTTCGGCCGGCTCGCCGCGCTTGGCACCGACGCGGGCATCGACCGCCTCGCGCAGCGCCTTGCCGGGCTTGAAGTGCGGCACCAGCTTTTCGGAAATGACGACCTGCTCTCCCGAGCGGGGGTTGCGGCCGACGCGCGGCGGCCGGCGGTTGATCGAGAAGCTGCCGAAGCCGCGGATCTCGATGCGGTGGCCGCGCGCCAGGGCGGAGGCCATCGCATCGAGGATCGTCTTGACCGCGAACTCGGTGTCGCGATGGGTCAGCTGGCCGAAGCGCTCGGCCAACTGCACCACGAGATCCGAACGGGTCATGCAGCCTTTCTCCGGGCTGCCTTACTCGGGCTTGTTGTCGAGCTTGGCCCGCAGGAGCGCGCCCAGGCTGGTCGTGCCGGCGGTCTCCCGCTCGTTCGACTGCGACAGGCGCTGCATCGCTTCCTGCTGGTCGGCGTTGTCCTTGGCCTTGATCGAGAGCTGGATCGAACGTGCCTTGCGGTCGACGTTGATGATCATGGCGTTGACTTCGTCGCCTTCCTTCAGCACGTTGCGCGCGTCCTCGACGCGGTCGCGGCTGATCTCCGAAGCGCGCAGGTAGCCGGTGATGTCGTCGTTGAGCTGGATCTCGGCGCCGCGCGCGTCGACCGTCTTCACCTTGCCGGTGACG
>DATCGH010000657.1:0-4392 GCA_036509055.1 Caldimonas sp. | reverse complement strand
CGCGATCGGGCGCCTGACCTGCCCCATCGGCGCCGTCGGCATCGCCGGCCGCGCGCCGGAGATCATCGCCGTCGCGGCGGTGGCCGAATTGCTTCGCGTCACGAGCAGCGCGGCGACACCGCGCGCGTCGTCGGACGACGTCGGCTCTCGTCTGACCGAGCGCTGACGAAGCCGCCGGCCGACGGTCCCGGCCGGCGCGCTAGAAACTCCCGACCCCGCCGTCGACGAGCAGGTCGACACCGGTGATGAACGACGCCGCGTCGGAGGCGAGGAAGAGCACCGCCGCGGTCACCTCGTCGGTCGTGCCGAAGCGTTTCATCGGGTTGCGCGCGATCATCGCCGCCTTGATCGCCGCGACCTGCTCGATGTTCGGCGTGCGATCGAAGATCGGCGTCTCGATCGGCCCGGGGCTGACGACGTTGACGCGGATGCCGCGCTCGACGAGCTCGGCGGCGATCGTGCGGCCGAACGAACGCACCGCGGCCTTGCTCGCGCCGTAGACGGAGCCGATCGGGTTGCCCTTGGCGGCCGCGACCGACGCGTTGAGGACGATCGCGCCGCCGGTGTCCATCAGCGCGACCGCCTTCTGGACCGTGAAGTACACGCCCTTGACGTTGATGTCGAACATCGTGTCCCACATCGCCTCGGTCGTCGCGGCGAGCGGGCCGAAGGTGCCGACGCCGGCGTTGGCGAAGACGACGTCGAGGCGGCCGCCGCCGAAATCGCGCGTCTCCGCGATCACGCGGTCGAGCTCGTCGAGTCGTGCCGTGTCGGCGACGACGCCGTGCGCCGATGCGCCGAGCGCGCCGGCGCTGCGCGCCACCGTGTCCGCGTTGCGGCCGACGATGACGACGCGCGCGCCTTCGTCGACCAGCCCTTTCGCGACCGCGAGGCCGATGCCGCTGTTGCCACCGGTGACGAGCGCGACCTTGCCTTCGAAACGTCGTTCAGCCATGTCGCTTCTCCCTTGTTCGCGGCATTGTCCTCGGCCCAGCTGGCGGACCTGCCCCACGCGGCGGAGAATGCGCCACCCCTTCGCCGGATCCGACGATGCCGCTACCTCCCCGCACCGCTTCCGAGCTCGAGCGCATCCGCGCGCAGACGAAGGCCGGCCGCCTCGAGTGGCAGGACTCCCCTTCCCCGGAGGCGCACATCCCGGTCGAGAACTACACCAGCGAACGGATACGCGACGCCGAGATCGCCCGCCTGTTCCGGCCTTTGCCGCTGATCGCCGGCCACGCCAGCGAGCTGAGCGCCGGCCAGGTGCTCGCCCACGACGACTACGGCGTGCCGCTCCTGCTCACGCGCGATGCCGACGGCCGGTTTCGCGCCTTCCTCAACGTCTGCCGGCATCGCGGCATGCGCCTGGTCGATGCCACCGGAACCGCCGAGCCGCGCGCCAGCGTCGTCTGCCCGTACCACGGCTGGACCTACAAGCTCGACGGCGCGCTGCGCCACCGCCTCCATGCCGAGGCGTTCGACGAATGCAGCGCCGCCGACACCCATCTCGTGGCCTTGCCCTGCGAGGAGCGGCACGGCCTGCTCTGGGTGGTGCCGACGCCGGAGGCGACGATCGATGTCGCCGCCTGGCTGGACAGCCTCGACGCCGAGCTGCCCTTCTTCGGCATCGCGAAGCTGCGCCATTTCCGCACGATCCGCGCCGAGTACCCGGCCAACTGGAAGCTGATCGTCGACGCCTTCCTCGAGGCGTATCACATCCGGGTGCTGCACAAGGAGACGATCTATCCGTTCTTCGCCGACGGCCTGACCGCGGGCGACCGCTTCGGACCGCACATCCAGTCGCTGGTGGCCCGGCGCGCCAGCGAGGAATGGGTGCGCGGCGAAAACGCAGCGCCGCAAGACATGGCCGGCCTGTGCGAGCTGGCCACGCCGAGCCAGGTCATCTTCCCGAACACGATCACGATCTTCCATCCCGACTACCTCAGCCTGATCACCCTCTTCCCGGTGGCCGCCGGCACGCTGCGCTGGACCCATCGCATGCTGATCCCGGCCGACCGCACCACGCCCGACTGGACGCCGCATTGGGAGAAGACCTTCCGCCTGATCGAGGAGGGCGTGTTCCGGAAGGAAGACATCGCCTGCGCCGTCGGCATCCAGCAGGGCTTCGCCAGCGGCGCCAACGCCCATCTCACCGCCGGCCGCGCCGAGCAGGGCCTCGCCTGGTTCCACGACGACGTGGCGAGGGCGCTGGCGCCCGCGCCGGCGGCCCGGCTCAGTCGGGCTTGACCTTCGCGCGCACGATCACCGGCTTCCAGCGCTCCCGCTCCTGGGCGATGAAGGCGGCGAACTCGGCCGGCGTACCGCCGACCGCGATCGCCGCATCGGCGTTCAGGCGCTCCAGCGCCGTCGGCTCGCGCATCGCTTTCGCCGCCGCGGCGGCGAGCTTGTCGAGCGCCGGCTGAGCGAGATTGGCCGGCGCCATCAGGCCGTACCACTGGGTCATCTCGAATCCCGGCCAGCCCTGCTCGGCGACCGTCGGCACGTCCGGCAGCTGCGGGATGCGCTGAGTCGTGCCGGTGGCGATGCAGCGCAGTTTTCCGGTCTTGATGAACTGCAGGATCGCCGGCGCGCCGACCGAGGCCGCCTGCAGCCGGCCGGCGAGCAGGTCGGTGAGCTGCGGACCGGTGCCGCGATAGGGCACGTGCAGGACGAAGGTGTTGGTCACCATCTTCAGGTACTCGAACGCCAGGTGCCCGGCGCTGCCGTTGCCGGCCGAGCCGTAGTTGAGCTGGCCGGGCTTGGCCCTGGCCAGGGCGACGAACTCCTTCAGGTTCTTCGCCGGCACGTCCGGATGAACGACGTACAGGCTCGGCACCTTGGCGAGCAGCGAGACCGGCTTGAAGTCCTTGATCGGGTCGTAGGGGAGCTTGTCGAAGATGAAGGGGTTGACTGCGAGCGTGCCGATGTGACCCAACACCAGCGTGTGCTGGTCGGTGGCCGCGGCGACGTCGGCCATCGCCACGTTGCCGGCGCCGCCCGGCTTGTTCTCGACGTAGACGCTCTGGCCGAGCAGCTTCGTCAGCTCGACCGCGGTCGAGCGGGCGACGATCTCCGAGCTGCCGCCCGGGGCGAAGGGGACGACGAAGCGGATCGGCCGGCTCGGCCACGCCGCCTGGGCCCAGGCCCGCACCGGCAGCACCGCGGCCACGCCGACGGCGACCGCGGCACGCAAGGCGGCGCGGCGCTCGCCGCTCGCGAATCGTCGTTCATTCATCCCGGTTCTCCATGGCTGGCCTCGGCCCATCCTAGCCGCTGTCGCCTGCACGTTATTCTTCGTCCCCATGTACATGCGGTTCTTCGGCCTGAAGCAGGAGCCGTTCTCCCTCGCGCCCGACCCTCGCTACCTCTACATGAGCAAGCGCCACCGGGAGGCGCTGGCCCACTTGCTCTACGGCGTCGGCGGCGGCGGCGGCTTCGTCCTGCTCTCGGGCGAGATCGGCGCCGGCAAGACCACCGTCTGCCGCTGCTTCCTCGAGCAGATCCCCAAGAAGTGCAACGTCGCCTACATCTTCAATCCGAAGCTCACCGTGCTCGAGCTGGTGAAGTCGGTGTGCGACGAGTTCCGGGTGCCGGTCAGAGGCGAGCGCGGCCATGCGCCGACGGTGAAGACCTACGTCGACGCCCTCAACGAGTTCCTGCTCAAGACTCACGCGGTCGGGCAGAACAACGTGCTCATCATCGACGAGGCGCAGATGCTCTCGGTCGACGTGCTCGAGCAGCTGCGCCTGCTCACCAACCTCGAGACCAACGAGAGAAAGCTCCTGCAGATCGTGCTGATCGGCCAGCCGGAGCTCAGGACGATGCTCGAGCGGCCCGACCTCGAGCAGCTGGCGCAGCGGGTGATCGCCCGCTTCCACCTGAAGGCGCTGTCGTCGAAGGAGACCGAGCACTACATCCGGCACCGGCTCTCGGTCGCCGGCATGACGCGGGCCATCCCGTTCGACCGCAAGGCGCTGCAGCGCATCCATGAGATTGCGCGCGGCGTGCCGCGGCGCATCAACCTGCTCTGCGACCGGGCGATGCTCGGCGCCTACGCCCACGGCAAGACCGGCATCGACGGCGCAACCGTCGAGAAGGCGGCGCGCGAGGTGTTCGGCAAGTCGGAGCCGAACGGCCCCGACCGCTCGCGCCTGGGCACCGGCGTCGGGCTGGGCCTGGTCGTCGCCACCGGTCTGGCCCTGACCGCGCTGCTCGCCTTTGCCCTCTACGGCGCCTATCGCCGGTCCGACACGCCGACGCCGCCGGTCGCAGCGGCCTCGGCACCGCGTCTGCCGGCGACGTCGTCGCCAGGGTCGGCCGGGGCGGCGAGCGCCGTCGCTTCGGCGGTCTCGCCGGTGCGGACCCCGGGCTCGGGCGTCGCCGCGTCGTCCG
>DATCGH010000656.1:0-4739 GCA_036509055.1 Caldimonas sp. | reverse complement strand
GTTGCGGATGAAGCCGGCGGCCTCGTTCAGCGCCGTCTCGCACGCGGCCGCATCGCCGACCAGGACCGAGAAGAACACGGTCGCGTGGGCGTAGTCCGGCGTGACCTCGACCGCGTGGATCGTCACCATGCCGATGCGCGGATCCTTCAGGTCGCGGATCAGCTCGGCGACGTCGCGCTGGATCTGGTCGGCGACGCGGAAGCCGCGGTTGGGAATCGATCGTTTGTGTCGCATGAATGGGTCCTCGAGCGGCCCTCAAAGGACAGACCCCGCCGTCTTTCGGAGGGCGGGGTCTGGGGGATGAGGCCGTAGTCCGCTCTACAAGGTTCGAGCCACTTCCTTCACCTCGAAGAACTCCAGCTGGTCGTTCTCCTTGATGTCGTTGTAGTTCTTCAGCTTGATGCCGCACTCGAATCCGGCCGCCACCTCGCGGACATCGTCCTTCATCCGCCGCACCGACTCGACCTCGCCGGTGTAGATGACGACGTTGTCGCGCAGAAGGCGGAAGCGGGCGCCGCGGCGCACCACCCCGGCGGTGACCATCGAGCCGGCGACCGTGCCGATCTTCGAGGCCACGAACACGGTGCGGATCTCGGCCGTGCCGATCGTCTCCTCGCGCTGCTCGGGCGCCAGCATGCCGGTCATCGCCGCCTTGATCTCGTCGACCGCGTCGTAGATGATGTTGTAGTAGCGGATGTCGACGCCGTTGCCCTCGGCCAGCTTCCTCGAGCCCGCGTCGGCGCGGACGTTGAAGCCGATGATCACGGCCTTCGAGGCGATGGCGAGGTTGATGTCGCTCTCGCTGATGCCGCCCACCGCCGCGTGCACGATCTGCACCTTGACCTCGTCGGTCGAGAGCTTGAGCAGCGACTGCGCCAGCGCTTCCTGCGAGCCCTGCACGTCGGACTTGATGATGAGCGGGAGCACCTGTTTGGCGCCCTGCCCCATCTGATCCATCATGTTCTCGAGGTTCGCGGCCTGGCGCTTGGCCAGCTTCACGTCGCGGTACTTGCCCTGACGGAAGGTCGCGATCTCCCGCGCCCGGCGCTCGTCGCCGAGCACCATGAACTCGTCGCCCGCCTGCGGCACGTCGGTCAGGCCCTGGATCTCGACCGGGATCGACGGGCCGGCCTCGGTGATGGGCTTGCCGTCCTCGTCGAGCATGGCGCGCACCCGGCCGAAGCTCGAGCCCGCGAGCACGACGTCGCCGCGCTTGAGCGTGCCGCTCTGCACCAGCACGGTCGCGACCGGGCCGCGGCCCTTGTCGAGCTGCGCCTCGATCACCAGGCCCTTGGCCATGCTTTCCTTGGGCGCCTTGAGCTCGAGCACCTCGGCCTGCAGCAGCACCTGCTCGAGCAGGGTGTCGATGCCCTGCCCGGTCTTGGCCGAGACCGGAACGAACGGCGAATCGCCGCCGAAGTCTTCCGGCACGACCTGCTCGGCCACCAGCTCCGACTTCAGGCGCTCGATGTTGGACTCGGGCTTGTCGATCTTGTTCATCGCCACGACGATCGGCACGCCGGCCGCCTTCGCATGGGCGATCGCCTCCTTGGTCTGCGGCATCACGCCGTCGTCGGCGGCCACCACCAGGATGACGATGTCGGTCGCCTTGGCGCCGCGGGCGCGCATCGCCGTGAAGGCGGCGTGGCCCGGAGTGTCGAGGAAGGTGATCATGCCGCGCGGCGTCTGCACGTGGTAGGCGCCGATGTGCTGCGTGATCCCGCCCGCCTCGCCGGCGGCGACGCGGCTGGTGCGGATGTAGTCGAGCAGCGAGGTCTTGCCGTGGTCGACGTGGCCCATCACGGTCACGACCGGCGCGCGGGTCACCGATTCGTGCTCCGAATCGGCATCGGACTCTTCCTCGAGGAAGGCATCCGGATCGTCGAGCTTGGCCGCCATCGCGGTGTGGCCCATTTCCTCGACGACGATCATCGCCGTCTCCTGGTCGAGCTGCTGGTTGATGGTGACCATCTGGCCCAGCTTCATCAGTTGCTTGATGACCTCGGACGCCTTGACCGACATCTTGTGCGCCAGGTCGGCGACGCTGATCGTCTCCGGGATGTGCACTTCCTGCGCCTGGAACTCGGCCGGGGCGACGAACGAGCTCGGCGCGCCGTCGTTGCGCTCGCCGCGGCGGCCGGCGCGGGGTGCACGCCAGCCGGCACGGCCGGCGCCCGGGGCGCCGCGCGGAGCGGCCTTGAGGGCACGCTTCTTGGCGGCGTCGTCGGCCCAGCTCGAGCTGAGCTTCTCGGACTTGATCGACTTCTTGTCGCCCGCCTTGGCGACCGTGCCGGGCGCAGCCGCGCCGGGCGCGCCCGCCTTCTTGTGGATCGTGCCCTTGATGGCTTCCTTGCCGGCCTCGGCCGGCTTGGCCGGCTCTTCCGGCTTCTTCGCGACGAGCACCTTCTTCGGTGCGTTCATCATCGTCCGGATCGCGGCGGCCTCGTCTTCCGCGGCCTTGCGGCGCTTCGCCAGGTCGGCGGCGCGCTGCTTTTCCTCGTTCTCGATCGTTCCGGCCTTGACGACGCGCAGCGCCGGCTTCACCGGCTCGGCGGCAGCCGGCTTGGTTTCCGCGGCCTTGGCCTCGGCGGCCTTGGTTTCCGCCGGTGTGGGCGGGGTCGCGGGGCCGGCGGCGGCCGCGGCGGCGGCTTCGGCGGCCAGCTTCGCGGCGGCTTCCTTGGCACGCAGCTCGGCGGCCTCACGGTCGGCGCGTTCCTGCGCCTCGCGGCGGCGCTGCTGCTCCTTCAGCTCCTCTTCCTGGACGCGCAGGCGCTCGGCCTCGGCGTGGGCCTCTTCCTCGCGGCGGCGGAGCTCGGCCTCGTGCGATTCGGCCGTGGCCGGATCCTCGACCGGGGCGGCGGCCTCGTCGCGCTTGACGAAGGTGCGCTTCTTGCGCACTTCGACCTGGATGGTGCGGGCCTTGCCGCTCGAATCGGCCTGCTTGATCTCGCTGGTGGACTTGCGCGTCAGCGTGATCTTCTTGCGCTCGACGCCGGGGGCGGCACCGTGCGAAGAACGCAGGTGGTCGAGCAGGCGCGCCTTGTCGCTCTCGGTCACCGAGTCGTCGGTGGAAGCCTTGGCGACGCCGGCCGACTGCAGCTGCTCGAGCAGCGCCGCGGCCGGGCGATTCAGCTCCGCGGCAAGTTGGGCGACGGTGGTCGATGCCATAGGTATCTCTATCCTTGCGTTGCGGCTTCTTGCGACGCCGCTTCTTGCGTTTCGGCAGCGGTGAACCAATGTTCACGCGCCTTCATGATCAGATCCTTCGCCGTCTCGGCGTCGACCTGGGTCATCTCCATGAGCTCGTCGACGGCGAGGTCGGCCAGGTCGTCGCGGCTGTTCACGCCGCCGGCGGCGAGCTTTCCGATGAGCTCGGGCGTCAGGCCCTCGAAGTCGTTCAGGTCCTGCGAGACCTCGCCCTCATTTTCCGCCTTTGCGAGCTCCATCGTCAGCAGCGCCTGCTTGGCCCGGGCGCGCAGCTCGTTGACGGTGTCCTCGTCGAAGCTCTCGATCTCGAGCATTTCCTGCATCGGCACGTAGGCCACTTCCTCGAGGCTGGCAAAGCCCTCGGCGATCAGGATGTCGGCGACCTCGGCGTCGACGTCGAGCTTGTCGACGAAGAGCTTGCGCACCGCGTCGGACTCGTTGGCCTGCTTCGACGCCGACTCCTCGGCGGTCATGATGTTGATCCGCCAGCCGGTCATCTCGGAGGCGAGGCGCACGTTCTGACCGCCGCGGCCGATCGCGATCGCGAGGTTTTCCTCGTCGACCACGACGTCCATGGCGTGGCGCTCCTCGTCGACCACGATCGACTGCACGTTCGCCGGCGCCAGGGCGCCGATCACGAACTGCGCCGGATCCTCCGACCAGAGGACGATGTCGACCCGCTCGCCGGCGAGCTCGTTGGTGACGGCGTTGACGCGCGAGCCGCGGACGCCGACGCAGGTGCCGATCGGGTCGACCCGCTTGTCGTGCGACTGCACCGCGATCTTGGCGCGCGAGCCCGGGTCGCGGGCGCAGGACTTGATCTCGAGCAGCTTCTGCTCGATCTCGGGCACTTCCTGGGCGAACAGCTCGACCATGAAGCCCGGCGACGAGCGCGAGAGCAGGATCTGCGGCCCGCGCAGGGTCGGATCGACCTCGGCGATGTAGGCGCGGACCCGGTCGCCGGTGCGCAGGTTCTCCTTCGGGATCATCTCGGAGCGGCGCAAGCGCCCCTCGATCCGGCCCGATTCGACGATCACGTCGCCCTTGTCGAGGCGCTTGACGGTGCCGACGAAGATCTTCTCGCCGCGCGAGAGGAAATCGGTGAGGAGCTGCTCCCGCTCGGCGTCGCGGATCTTCTGCAGGATCACCTGCTTGGCCGCCTGGGCGCCGATGCGGCCGATCGAGACCGACTCGATCTGCTCTTCGATGTAGTCGTCGACCTCGATGTCCGGGATCTGCTCGAGCGCCTCGAAGTGGAGGATCTCGGAATCGGGCAGCTGCAGGCCGGCGTCGTCCGGGACGACGTGCCAGCGGCGGAAGGTCTCGTACTCGCCGGTCTCGCGATCGACCGAGACGCGGATGTCCACCTCGCCGCCGTGCAGCTTCTTCGACGCCGACGCGAGCGCCGCCTCGACCGCCTGGAAAACGATCTCGAGGTCGACGCTTTTCTCGCGCGAGATCGCGTCCACCAGCATCAACAGTTCACGGTTCATTGGGTTCGACCTCCGTCAGCCTCTTCGCTCACCCGCGCG
>DATCGH010000655.1:0-11055 GCA_036509055.1 Caldimonas sp. | reverse complement strand
CGTTCACCTTCGATTACGACCACCTGCAGTCGGCGCCGGAAATGAAGGCCGCGCCGACCGCGCGGCCGCGCAGCCTGATCACGGGCAAGCAGATGGACAAGATCGTCTGGGGGCCGAACTGGGAGGAGATCCTCGGCGGTGAATTCAGCAAGCGCAGCAAGGACAAGAACTTCGACGACATCCAGAAGGACATCTACGGCCAGTTCGAGAACACCTTCATGATGTACCTGCCGCGCCTTTGCGAGCACTGCCTGAATCCGGCCTGCGTCGCGAGCTGCCCGTCGGGCTCGATCTACAAGCGCGAGGAAGACGGCATCGTCCTCATCGACCAGGACAAGTGCCGCGGCTGGCGCATGTGCGTCAGCGGCTGCCCCTACAAGAAGATCTACTACAACTGGAAGAGCGGCAAGGCCGAGAAGTGCATCTTCTGCTACCCGCGCATCGAGGCAGGGCAGCCCACCGTGTGCAGCGAGACCTGCGTCGGCCGCATCCGCTATCTCGGCGTGCTGCTCTATGACGCCGACCGAATCCAGGAAGCCGCCAGCGTCGAGCACGACAAGGACCTGTACCAGGCACAGCTCGACATCTTCCTCGACCCGAGCGATCCCGCGGTGATCGCGCAGGCCAGGCTCGACGGCATCCCCGACCACTGGATGGACGCCGCCCGCAACAGCCCGGTCTACAAGATGGCGGTGCAGTGGAAGGTGGCACTGCCGCTGCACCCCGAGTACCGCACGCTGCCGATGGTCTGGTACGTGCCGCCGCTATCGCCGATCACCGCCGCGGCCAACGCCGGGCAGATGGGCATCAATGGCGAAATCCCCGACGTCAACCAGTTGCGCATCCCGGTCAAGTACCTGGCCAACCTGCTCACCGCGGGCGACACCGTCCCGGTGGTGCGCGCGCTCGAACGCATGCTCGCCATGCGCGCCTACCAGCGCGCCAAGCATGTGGACGGAGTGCCCAACCATGACGCCATCGGCCAGGTGAAGCTGAGCGTCGACGAAGTGGAAGAGATGTACCGGGTGATGGCCATTGCCAACTACGAAGACCGCTTCGTGATCCCCACCACGCACCGCGAGTACGCCGAGAACGCCTTCAACGTGCGCGGGGGTTGTGGCTTCAGCTTTGGCAACGGCTGCTCCGAGGGCACGACCGAGACCAGCCTCTTTGGCAGCGAGAAGAAGCGCACCATCCCCATCAGGGCGGGAGTCTGAGATGAAACCGATTTCCAAGACCCTGCGCGTGCTCGCGCACCTGCTCAGCTACCCCGATACCGAGTTGCGCGCACACCTGCCCGAGCTGCGGTCCGCGCTGCACGCGGAGCAGGCACTCGGCCCTTCACGACTGGCCGAAGTCGATGCGCTGATCAGCTGTCTTGCCAACCGCCGGGGGCTGGACGTCGAAGCGGATTACGTCGAACTGTTCGACCGGGGCCGCGGCACGGCGCTGCACCTGTTCGAACACGTTCACGGCGACAGTCGCGACCGCGGTCCGGCAATGGTCGACCTTTGCAAGACCTACGAGGCCGCCGGCCTGTTCCTGGCCCCGGGGGAGTTGCCCGACCACCTGACCGTGGTGCTGCAGTACGCGTCGACGCAGCCGCCAGCCCAGGCCAGGGCCTTCCTGGCCGAGATCACGCACATCCTTCAGGTGATCTTCAGCGCCCTGCTGCGCCGGGAGGCCGGGCACGCGTGCGTGCTGGCGGCGCTGCTGGACCTCGCCGGCGAGAAGGCGCAGGCCGTGTCCGTGCCGGTCGAACCCGGCTTGGACGAAAGCTGGGCCGAGCCGATGGCCTTCGACGGCTGCTCCACGCAGGGGCAGTCGCGCCCCGGGCAGCCGCAACCGATACGGATCGTCAAGAACCCGGCACTCGCTGGCGCGCCGGCCCGTGCGGCCGCCGCGCCTTCGCTAGGAGCTTCCGCATGAACGCCCTGCACAACTTCCTGTTCAACGTCTACCCGTACATCTGCCTCGGAGTGTTCTTCATGGGCAGCCTGGCTCGCTTCGACCGCGACCAGTACACCTGGAAGAGCGACAGCTCTCAGCTGCTCCGCTCTGGACAGTTGCGCTGGGGCAGCAACCTGTTTCATGCGGGCATCCTTTTCCTGTTCTTCGGGCACCTGTTCGGTCAGCTCACACCGCATTTCGTGTACGAGAACTTCGTCACCGCCGCCCAGAAGCAATTGCTGGCCGTGGTGGCCGGCGGCATCGCCGGATTGATCTGCTTCATCGGCCTGAGCCTGCTGCTGCATCGGCGCCTGTTCGATCCGCGCATCCGGCTGACGAGCCACCGCACCGACCTGGCCATCCTGATCATCCTGTGGGTGCAGCTGGTCATGGGCCTGACGACCCTACCCGCGTCGCTGCGCCATTCGTCCGACCCGCAGACCATGCTGAGGCTCGCCGAGTACCTGCAGGGCATCGCCACGTTCCAGCCCAATGCGGCGCTGGTGGCGGGCGTGGAATGGCACTTCCAGGCGCACATGCTCCTGGGCATGACGATCTTCCTGCTCTTTCCTTTCAGCCGCCTGGTGCATGTGTGGAGCGGCTTCGCGACAGTGACCTACCTGTTCCGTCCGTACCAGCTGGTGCGGGCCCGCCGCCTGAACCTGCCCGCCGGGCAGAACCAGCCGCGTCGCGCCGCCTGAAACTGCCGCTCCTGTTTCGAGGACGCCCATGAATACCGTCGTCACACCCGTTGCCCACGTCAACGGCGTCCTGCTCGCCCAGCCGCCGGAAGCCCTCTCGACCGAAGAGCTGCGGCAGCGCGCCTGTGCCGAGCTGCTCCGCCAGGCCGCCATGCGGGCCGGCCTTCTGGCGGTCGACGACCCGCCGCCCACGGGCGGCGCGATGACCGAGTCCGCCAGCATCGCCGTCGAAACCCTGCTCGACCGCGAGCTGCAACTGCCCGCGCCGTCCGAGGGGGCCTGCCGCCGCTACCACGCGGCACACGCGGCTCGCTATGCCCTCGGCGAGCGTGTCCTGGTGCGCCACGTGCTCTTCGCCGTCACCCCCGGTGTCGACGTCAACGCGCTCCGCCAGCGTGCCGAAGGGTGTCTGCTCGATGTGCGCTGCGCGGCGCCGGGCGAGGGAGACAGGTTTGCGGTTGCGGCTGCGGCAACGTCCAACTGCCCGAGCGGCGCCGAGGGCGGTGCGCTCGGCTGGCTGACCAGCGAGGACTGCGCGCCCGAACTCGCGCGCGAACTGTTCGGCAAGCCCGAGGTGGGCGTCCTGCCGCGTCTGGTGCACAGTCGTTTCGGCCTTCACGTGATCGAAGTCCTGGCCAGGGAGCCGGGCGTGGTGCCGGAATTCGAGGCCGTGAAGTCCGCCGTGGCACAGGCATTGCGCCAGCAGACGTTCACGACCGCACTGCGCCAGTATCTGCAGGTGCTGGCGGGTCAGGCGCAGGTCGTGGGCGTGGACTTGGACACCGCCGCGACGCCGCTGGTGCAGTGACCCGATCGACCCGCCACCGAGGCGATCGATCGCTTCGGTAGCGGATTGCCTCACCGCCCGCCGATACCGGCGACAGGCCGGTCAATCCAGCTGCACCGCCTCGCCCTGGCGATTGAAGGGAATCAGTCCGGACAGGGTGCCGGCCCTCACCGCCTCGACCATGTGCTGCAGCGCCGCGTCGACCTGGCCATCCGTGGGAGGACGGCCACCCGCACCGGACAGTGCAGCAGCGAACACCAGGGCCCATTGCGGACCCAAGGTGGAGGCTTCCTCGACCAGCGTCGCAAAGTCGGCCAGAACGCCCGGGTCCTTGTCCACGCACATCAACGGCGCCAGCTCCCCGGACTCGCCGGCTTCGAACCGGGCCTGTTGCTCGGCCGTGGCTCCGTCCGGCAGGCTGGCACCGGCAAACACCAGCAGCAACCGCTGCCGTTCGGCTTGCCCGCGGGCCGCGGCAAGCAACTCGTCGAAGCGGCTGATGTCCATGGTCTCGAGCTTACCCGTGTTCGCCGTTGCCTTGCGCTCGCGCAAAGTGGCAAGAGGCCGCCGGGCGCATCCTTGGGGAGCCACAACGGACGCTCGACATGAACTTCCCGCCTCGTCCTCGCCCATCAAGCCGCTC
This sequence comes from Caldimonas sp., assembly GCA_036509055.1. Classification (GTDB taxonomy): domain Bacteria; phylum Pseudomonadota; class Gammaproteobacteria; order Burkholderiales; family Burkholderiaceae_C; genus Schlegelella_A. The sequence goes on along the minus strand of DATCGH010000655.1, from coordinate 6,974 downwards.
CACGCCGGTCCTCGCCGGGCATCCTCGCCTCAGGGGGCCGGCACGATGACTGACGGCGCCTGCGAGCCAAGCGCTGCAGCGCACGGCCACGTGCTGGCATCGCCTGCACAGCAGGGCGGGCCGATGCGCCGATCCTGGAGCCTCTCCGCGAAGCTCGGTGCGGTCGGTTGCACGCTGCTGCTGATGGCGCTGGCCTCGATCGGGCTCACGCTTTGGGTCACATGGCAACTGGAGGGCGGCGGCGCTGCGGTGAACGAGGCCGGCCGGATGCGCATGCAGACGTGGCGCCTGGCGCAGACGCTGCCCGATGCCGATCCGGAGCGGGTCCGAGCACTGATGGCGCAGTTCGATCAGAGTGTGAATGTGTTGCGGTCCGGCGATCCGGCCCGGCCTCTGTTCGTGCCTCGCGACGGGCAGTCCCAGCAAGCCTTTGCAGACGTGCAACACGGCTGGAACCGCCTGCGCGCCGACTGGTCTGCGTCGCCGCCACCGGCCGCCGCCGACACAGCGCTGCATGCCGAAGCCTTCGTGGCCCGTATCGACGCCTTCGTATTGGCCATCGAGCGGCAATTGTCCCGCCTGACCAGCATCCTGAACGCCGTGCAGTTCATGATGGTGGCGCTCACCATCATCAGCGCCGTGGCCTTGCTGTATTCGGCCTACCTGTTCATCTTCAACCCGCTGGCCCGCCTGCAGACAGGCCTCGGCCGCGTCGAGGAAGGTGACCTCTCGGTGCGCGTGGAGGCGGGTCGCGACGACGAGTTCGGTGCCCTCTCGGCCGGCTTCAATCGAATGGCGGGAAGGCTGCAGGAGTTCTACGAGAGCCTGGAATCCAAGGTGCGGGAGAAGACCGAAAGCCTCGAGGCCCAGCATGCGCGCCTGTCGGTCCTGTACAAGTCGGCAGCTTTCGTGGCACGCGCAGAAACGCTCGACGAACTCGCCAAGGGCATCGCGCAGCAGGCGCGCCTGGCGGGTGGCGCGGATGCGTCGGCGGTGCGCTGGTCGGACGAATCGAACCAGCGCTATCTGATCCTGGCGTCCGATTGCCTGCCTCAGGCGTTGATCGACGAGGAGCAGTGCGTCGCAGCGGGCGAATGCTCCTGCGGCCAAGTCCGCGGCCAGGCCATGACCCGCGTCATACCCATCCAGGCCGAGGGCCGATCGGCGCTGCGCGACAACTGCTCGCGCGTCGGCTTCGAGACCGTGATCAGTGTGCCCGTGCGCCTGCAGGAGCGCCTGGTCGGCGAGCTGGACCTCTTCTACCGCGCGCCGATGCAGCTCTCCGGCGACGACCGCGCACTGCTGGAGACGATCGCGAGCCACTTGGCCGGCGGCATGGAAGGCCTGCGAGCCGCGGCGCTGCAGCGCGAAACGGCGGTCGCGGAAGAACGCGGCTTCATCGCACGCGAGCTGCACGACTCGATTGCCCAGGGCCTCGTCTTCCTGAAGATTCAGTTGGGCCTGCTGCGCAGCGACCTCAGGAGTGACGACGCGGCCAGGATCGAGAAGAGGCTGCGGGAGCTGGATACCGGCGTGCACGAGAGTCTGGGCGACGTGCGCGAATTGCTGCTTCACTTCAGGACCCGAACCAACGGTGAAGACATCGCTCCCGCATTGAAGAACACATTGCTCAAGTTCGAGCATCAGACCGGACTTGCCGCCCACCTGGAGATCGAAGGCAACGGCCTGCCGTTGCCCGCAGACGTCCAGATTCAGGTGCTGCACGTGGTGCAGGAAGCGCTTTCGAATGTGCGCAAGCACGCGCATGCCCGTGAGGTGTGGGTCGAGGTGCAGCAGTCACCGCAATGGCGCGTCGAGGTTCGCGACGACGGTTGCGGCTTCGAAGCCGCTGGCGCCGTGCCCGACGAGACCCACGTCGGCTTGCGCATCATGCGTGAGCGCGCGCAGCACATCGGCGCCACCGTCGAGGTGGAGTCCGTTCGCGGGTCCGGCACCTGCGTCGTGCTGAGATTGCCGCAGCGGCTGGGGCTGGCGGCATGACTGCGGCGGGCACGATTCGCGTGCTTGTGGTCGACGATCACACGTTGTTCAGGCGCGGGCTGATCTCGTTGCTGGCCGGTGACGGCCGCTTCGAGATCGTCGCCGAGGCGGGTGACGCCAACGAGGCACATCGCATCGCCGCTGCCACGCAGCCCGACGTGATCCTCCTCGACAACCACATGCCCGGTGTCAACGGGGTCGACGCACTGCCCGGTTTCAAGCAAGGGGCACCCGCGGCACGGGTGTTGATGCTCACGGTCAGCGAGGACGAGCGCGATCTGTCTGCGGCGCTGCGCGGCGGTGCCCGCGGCTACCTGCTCAAGACCATGGACAGCGACATGCTGGCTGCGGCCATCCTGCGCACGATGGCGGGCGATTCGGTGGTCAGCCCGGAGATGACCAGCAAGCTTGTCAGCGCCTTCCAGTCGGAAGCCGAAGCGCCCGCCAAGGCTGGCGCCGCCGACCCGGATCCGATCGACAGCCTCTCACCGCGGGAGCGCGAGATCCTCGCCCGCATTGCCCGCGGTGCCAGCAACAAGGAGATGGCGCGCGAGCTGGGCATTGCCGAGGCCACGGTCAAGATCCATGTTCAGCACATCCTTCGAAAACTGAACCTGAGCTCACGGGTGCAGGCGGCCGTCTACCTCACGGAGCTGTCACGATCGACGACCGCGCCGCACGTCAATACCCGAAATCGCGGATCTGGAGACTCTTGAGAGCAGCTTCATTCGCGCGGCCAACCTAGCGCGACTGAGGCGGCCGGTAAGTGGCAGCTTTCTCGAGCCGGCTCGCGGACCATGCGATCGCCATCGGCAAGGAGATCGAACACCCCTTCAGCCAGTCCATCGCATTCATGTGGGCGACGCTGGCGGCTTGCAGCGCGCGTGACTACGCGCGGGCGCGAGAGCGTGCCGAGATGTTGCTGCAGATAGCTGACCGGCACAGCTTCCCTGCATACATGGGCGTGGCCTTGGTGGCTTGCGGCGCGTGCCGGACGCTTGCGGGCGAGACCGAATTCGGACTCAAGTTGATCGGCGAAGGACTTGGCAGGCAACGCCAGAACGGCCTCGGCGGCTGGTTGGGATTCACGCTCGTGACTGCCGCAACGGCTCACATCCATGTGGCAATCTTGGCCATGTGCTCGAGCTCCTGACGGAGGCGATGGCCCATGCTGAGAAGTCAAGTGCCAAGGTGCTGCTCCCTGAGGTCGAGCGCCTGCACGCGGAAGTGCTGCTTCTCACCGGGCAGATCGATGCAGCGCAGGCGATGCTGCGCGTCGAGGCCGCTGCGGCGCACGCCAGGCAGCAGGGAGCTCGTCCCCTGGAGTGGCGCGCGGCGATGGCGTTGGCGCGCTTGTACTCCGGCGCCGGACGCCACGATGAGGCACGTGAACTGTTGCGTCGCAACTATGCGGCGTTTACCGAAGGATTCACGTCGCCCGACTTGGTGGAGGGGAAGCGGTTGTTGGATGCGATGAACTGACGGTCCCAGGGCGATCGCCAAAGGGATCGAAGGCGGCAAGACCCGCAGTCGACCCTGACCGGCCGTTGCGCCGTACGAGACGCAGTAGCCGCCAGCGCGGGCTATGTACAATCGCTATGCAGTGGGCTTGGTCGCAATGACGTCCTCGCACCTCTGATGATTCATCGCTTCCCCCGGGGAGAGGCTCGATGGAGATCACGAATCGCGTGTATGGCGACATGATCGTCGTCGCACCCAGTGGCCGCGTCGATCACGCGACCGCTGCGGACTTCGAGCGCGCGGTCGTTCCTCTGCTCGATGCTGCGGCGGGTCCGCGCGCCGGCTTGGTATTCGACCTGGAGCGGGTCACCTACATCAGCAGCGTTGGACTGCGCGTTCTCATGATCGCGTCGAAGGCCCTGCGTGCGCGCGGCGCGCGCATCGCCGTCGCGGCAATGCAGCCGGTCGTTGCCGAGATCCTCGAGATCTGCCGCTTCCGCGCGGTCGTCGAGGTGTTTACCACGGTCGATGAAGCGCTCGACGCGATGTCTCCTGCAGCCGAGGCCTCCCGCGCTGGGGCAACGAAGGCGCCTTGAAGCGCGTTCGCTTCTGGGGCACGCGCGGCTCGCTGCCGGTCGCTCTCACGGCCACGGAACTGCGGGCGCGTCTGGTCACGGCCGTCAGGGGCGCGCGAGCTGCCACGCTGGCCACCGAGGAAGCGGTTGAATCCTACGTTGACGGGCTCGGCTTTCCCGTCGCCGGTACGTTCGGTGGCCATACTTCCTGCGTGCAGATCGAGACCAACAGCTCGCACTACGTGCTCTGCGACCTGGGCAGCGGCGCGCGACCCTTCGGACAGGCGGCAATAGCGCGGCACGGGCCTGCCTCTCCGCAGACGTATCACATCTTCATGTCGCACCTGCACTGGGATCACATCATGGGCCTGCCTTTCTTTACGCCGGCCTACATTCCCGGAAACAGGGTGTGCATCTACGGTGGCCACAGCGAGCTCGAGGCGGCACTGCGGCGGCAGATGGACCCACCTTCGTTTCCCGTGCCCTTCTCGTACTTCAAGGCGGATATCGAGTTCTTCCATGTCGCGCCCGGCAGCCGCCACGAAATCAACGGCATGACGGTTACGACGTTGCGTCAGCGCCATGGGGGCGGCTCCTATGGCTATCGCTTCGAGCAGGATGGACGGACGGTCGTGTACTCGACCGATTCCGAGCACACGCTCGCCGACCCAGCCGACACGCAGCGCTTCGTCGAGTTCTTCGGCGGTGCCGACCTCGTCATCTTCGATGGGATGTACTCGCTCGCTGATTCGATTTCGGTCAAGGCGGATTGGGGTCACTCGAGCAACGTCGTCGGCGTCGAGCTGTGCCAGCTTGCCGGCGTCGAGCACCTATGCCTGTTTCATCACGAGCCCGCGTACGACGACGCGACGATTGCCCGCGTGCTCGACGACACGCGCCGACTCGAGGAGATCACCCGCACCGGACATGCGCTGCGCATTTCCGCGGCCTACGACGGACTCGAGATCGACCTGTGAGCCTTCCCGAACCGCCGGATAGCGATCGCCGTGCGTTTCTTGCGCGCCTGCGGATGCTCCACGACGCGCTCGACTTCGTGGCGGCGTTTGCCGCGCTAAAGGGTCTTTCGGAGCGCGACCTCCTTCGATTGCAGCTCGTCATCGAGGAGCTTTTCACCAACACGATCATGCACGGCTACGGCAAGGAGTGTGACGAGCCGATCGAGATCGCGCTCGGTGCAGGGCCAGGCCGGGTCACGGTCCAATACCAGGACACCGCCGGCCCCTACGATCCGGCGCGCGCACTCGCCACTTCGCGCGAGCGCGTGTCCGAGCCGCTCGAGCAGCGACCGGTCGGCCATCTCGGTGTTCACCTTGTTGCCGCGATCGTCGACGATATGCGCTACGCGCGGATCGGCGGGCGCAATCAACTGCAAATCCTGATGCGGGTTGCCGGCTGAGGCCGGCGCCGGCGGACGCGTGTAGGCTCTGTCCGGTGACGCTTCCCGTGACCGTGGCCGCCGAGGATGCGCCGAAGGCGAGACGCTTCGTCAGTCTGCGCCTCAGGCTGCTGGCGATGGTGCTGCTGGTCTTGCTCCCCTGGCTCGCGCTCGTGCTCTTCACGCAGGCCGACGAGCGGAAAGTCGCCATCGCGAATGTCGGCGACGACGCGATGCGACTCGTTCACATCGTCACCAGCAACCAGGCGGCGCAGATCGAGGCGGCGCGTCAACTGATGATGGCATTCGCCCGCCTGCCGCAGCTGCGAAAGAAGGCCCCTGCCGCGTGCAGCGCGTTGATGGCCGAAATGCTGAAGGCGTATCCGCTCTACCTGAATATGGGCCTGATCGAGCCCGATGGAGACCTTACGTGCAGCGCGGTGCCACTGCGTGAGCCGGTCAACCTCGGCGACCGCTTGTACTTCGAGCTCGCAATGCAGACGCGAGACTTCGTGGTGGGCGACTATCAGACCGGCCGCGTCACGAAACTCCCCGCGATCAACTATGCGTATCCGCTGCTCGACGCCAAGGGCAACGTCGAGGCGGTGATCTACATCGCACAAAATCTCGACTGGCTGACGATGGCGCTGGCCGGCGTGCAACTGCCGAGCGGCGCCGTCCTCGCCGTCACCGATCGCAACGGAACCGTGCTCGCACACGTGCCGCACGCCGAGGGCGCGGTGGGAATGCGACTTGCCGAGCCTGCGCTCGTCGCAGCAATTTCAGGGCGCAAGGAGCGCGGATTGGTCGAAAGCGAAGATGCCGGCGGCATCGGCCGGCTGTGGGCCTACGCGCCCCTGATCGCCGGCAACGACCTGCACGCGATGATTGGAGTGTCGAAGTCGGTTGCCTTCGCCGACATCGATCGCCGACTGGCCCGCAATCTCTTCGCATTCGGCCTGGTCACCGTCCTGGCGCTGGCTGCTGCCTGGTTCGGCGCGAATCGGATCCTGAGGCAAATCGACGCGCTCGTGGCGGCAACGCGCAGGCTTGCTTCCGGCGACCTGGAAGCACGCGCTCCGTCGACGGCCGGCCGGAGCGAGATCGGTTTGCTCGCCGGTTCTTTCAACCGGATGGCGGAGATGCTGCAGGCACGCGATCGCGCGTTGCGGCTCGCCGAGGAAAGGACGCGCGCTGCCGAAGTTGAGCTCGCAGTCACGAAGGCGCACATCGACATCGCACGCAAGATCCAACAGTCGCTGCTTCCGGACGACCCGCTGAGCCTGGCGGGTGTGCGTTTTGCCGGTCGCTGCATCCCGGCAGCAGACGTCGGGGGCGACTATTTCGGGTATTTCGCGAACGGCGAATCGGGCGTCGACAGCTTGATCGGTGACGTTTCCGGCCACGGCATCGGTGCCGCGCTGATGATGGCCGAGGCGCGCACGACGTTCATGAGCGCACGACTCGTCGAAGACGGTGCCGCCGCCGTTCTGTCGAAGGTCAACGACCTGCTGCACGACGATCTCGATCGTGCGCAGCTT
>DATCGH010000654.1:0-3424 GCA_036509055.1 Caldimonas sp. | reverse complement strand
GCCAAGGTCTCGGGCGTGCCGCTGTTCGAATGCCATTACGGCACCTCGAACGGCCGCTACTCGCTCAAGGTCGACGAGCTGCTCACCGGCCCGAGCGCCGGCTGGCTGGGGGCGCCGCAGGCCGCCTGATCGCCTGGCTCGGCCCGTGCCGCCGCCGGGCTGAAATTAGCAAGATCTGCGACCGGGGCAAGCACCCCGGCGCCTAGGCTTCGCGGATATGCGAGCGATGCCGACCCTGCCGCCTCACGCCAAGCCTTCCGCCGTCGCGACCCTGGTCGTGCTCCTTGCGGTGGCCGGCGCCGCCCGGGCGCAGACGCCGCCGCCACCGTCGCCTCCCGCCTGCCAGAGCGCCGAGCACCGCCAGTTCGACTTCTGGCTCGGCGAATGGGAGGTCTTCCTGCCCGGCGGCAAGAAGGCCGGCGACAGCCGGATCGAATCGATCGCCGCCGGCTGCGCCCTGCTCGAGAACTGGAGCGGCAACGGCGGCTTCAGCGGCAAGAGCCTCAACAGCTACGACAGCGAAGACAAGCGCTGGCACCAGAGCTGGGTCGACAGCAGCGGCTCGCGGCTCGAGCTCGCCGGCAGCTATGCCGACAAGCGCATGGTGCTCTCCTCGGCACCCGGTACCACCGTTCAGCGTATCGCTTGGTCGATCAACGACGACGGCAGCGTGCGCCAGCTCTGGGAGAGCAGCGTCGACGGCGGCAAGACCTGGGCGGTGCAGTTCGACGGCAAGTACGTTCGCCGCAAGTAGCGGCGGCGGACCCTGCCCGCGCCTAGTTGAGCGCCATCAGCTTCCCGCGCTTCTGCGTCAGATCGATGTACCGCTGCAGCACCCTGAGCGCATCTCCGCCCACCCGGCGGAACTCGAAGCCCAGGCGCAGTCCGTGCGCGTCGGCGTTGATCGCCGTCACGTGCTGCAGCCGCATCGAGAGGACCAGATGGGTGTCGGCGTCGAGCTCGATGCGCACGTCGTTCAGCACCACGCCCGCGCTCATCGTCGGCACGTCGTCCGGCAGGAACACGGCGCAGCCGCCGATCGAGAGGTCGATCACGCGCAGCGCCAGCTCGCTCTCGGGCAGGGCAGGGTGGCGCAGCCGGGCCGTCGGGCTGGTGCGGATCGTCGGCCGCACCCGATAGGCATTGCGCCGCTGGAAGCGGTACATCACGCGCGGCGCCGGGCAGGAGAGAACGCTCGCCTTGTTGCCGTGCACCAGCACCAGGTCGTGCACGTCGAACTGCAGCTTGACGCTGTCGAGATAGCCGACGACGGTGGCCTCGTCGCATTGGAGCAGCGCCTGCATCGCCGGGTCGGCCGGATCGGCGTTGAAGCCGATCGTGCCGCGGCCGCTGTCGAGCGTCCAGACCGCGCTGGTGAAGACGCTGCCGTCGCTGGCGTTGAGGTTGAGCAGCACCGAGCCGTCGAGGAGCTGGCGCAGCAGCGTCTGGATCTCGCGCGGCGAGGAGACGCTGAAGTCGTTGAGCGGGCTGTCGGGGTTCATGCCGCCGAGCGGCGCGGGTCTCGTTTCCATGACTGCGGACGCACGAGCTCAGTGCAGGGTCTTGGGCCGGCCGGCGAGGATCTCGTCGAGGTCGTCGAGCCAGGGCTCGGCGAGCTGCCGGATCTCGGCGTCGTTGATCAGGATGCGCTGCATGATCCGCGACTTGAGCTGGGCCTCGTCGGGCGGCAGCGGCTTCTCGGCGGCGGTGTTCTTGAGCTGCGCGATCAAGAGGGCGCATGCGCCCTCGAGCTTGACCACATGGTCCCAGTTGCCGACACGAGCGGCCTCGAGCATGTCCTGGCTCGCCTTCTCGATCGCTTCGTAATAGTTCAGCAGCACGGAATTCATGCGGGCTCCGTAGGTTTGGGTGCGGGGCATCATTCGGTCTGGGTAGGGACAGCTGCGGGGGCGATCGCCAGCCAGGCGGAACGCACCGGCTCGAGCAGCTTCACGCACTCGTCCAGCGCCGCGACGTCGTTGTTCAGGTTGGCCTGGGTGAGGCGAAGCGACACATAGCTGTACAGCGAGGCGAGCTTCTCCGAGAGGCTGCCGCCGGCGGCGTCGAGCGGTGCCTTGAGTCCCTCGTCGACGATACGCAGCGCCCGGCCGAGCGCCTTGCATTTCGCCTCCACCTGGCCTTGTGCGAGCGCGATCCGGGCTTCGGCGATCGCCGCGTTGAAGCCGTCGAACAGCATGGTCACGAGCTGGTGCGGCGAGGCGGCGGCGACGCCGGTCTCGACGCCGACCGTGCGGTACGCGCCGGCGAAGGCGCTGGAGGCATTGCGCGACGGGGTGACGGGGGCGAACATGGAGGTCGGAATCTTCTCGGTGCGGGCTTGCCAGCAATATCGGTACGGCCCCCGCCGACTTGAATCCCCGAACGCGACGATTTGGGGTGTGAAATCGGCCTCGCCGCAGCCACTGCGCCCGCTGGCGCCCGCCCGCTCAGCTCTTGGCGTTGGCGCTCCACGCAGCGATCTGCTGCGTGATGTAGGCGCTCTGCGTCTGCAGCTGGGCCATCGCCGTGTCGAGCGCGGTGTACTGGGCGCGGTAGCGCTTCTCGATCGCCGCCAGCCGGATCTCCAGCGCGTCCTGGTCCTTCTGATTGCGCTGCAGCTGCTGGCCCAGCCCGTCGGTGCGGGTGGTGATCGCGCCGTCGATGCCGATCATCGAGTCGCCGACGACGCGAAAGCGCTTGCCGAAGCCGTCGAGCGTCGGGTCGGTGGCGCTCGAGTTCGAGAACATCTTCTTCAGCTCGGCGACATTGGCCACGGCCGCGCCGAGCTTGGTCGCATTCACCGTCATCGAGCCGTCGCCCTGGAGCTCGAGGCCGATGTCGGACAGGTGGCCGAACACCGACGACGCCGCCGAAGCCGAGCCGGCGAGGGTGCGCAGCTGGCGCTGCATCCCGGTCGCGGCACTGTCGCCCTGAAGAATCGCGCCCTTCTTGGCGACCGGGTCGTACTTGGTGTCGGTGGCGATCATCTTGACCACTGCGGTGTAGGCGGCGGCGAAGTCGGTGAGCGTCTTCTTCAGCGACTCGGTGTCGGTGACGACGTTGATCGTCGCCGGGCCGGTGAGGGTGGTCTCGGCGTGGAGCGTCAGGGTCAGGCCGTCGACGATGTTGGTCAGCGTGTTGCTGGTCGAGGTGACCGGCAGGCCGTTGACGGTGGCCGCGGCATCCGAGGCCGTCTGGCTCTGCGTCATCAGGGCGGCGCCGGCCGAAGGGTCGAAGGCGAGCATCGACAGGCCCGTGGCGTCGGCGTTGCCGCCGTCGTCATCGGTGACGCTGGTGCGAAAGGCGTTCTCGGCGCCGGTGGCGTTGGAGCGGATCAGCAGGCGCGAGCCGCTGGAGTCGGTCATCACCAGCGCCGTGACGCCGGCGCCCGAGGCATTGATCTTGTCGCGGATGTCGGCGAGGG
>DATCGH010000653.1:0-5480 GCA_036509055.1 Caldimonas sp. | reverse complement strand
CGTCCGTGGAAGCGATGCGCGATCGCATACCGAAACCCTGCGGCGCTATCCCTGGCTGGGCTTCGCTAGACGGGCGGGGGCGGGTCAGCGGCTACGCCTATGCGGGTCCGCACCGGCCCGCGCCCGCCTATGGATGGTCGGTCAACACGAGCATCTATCTGCGGGAAGACGGCCGGGGTCGGGGCGTCGGCAAGGCGCTGTATCGATCGCTGCTCGAACGCCTGTCGGCGCTGGGCTACTGGCGGGCATTCGCCGGCATCGCCCTTCCGAACGCCGCCAGTGTCGCCTTGCACGAGTCCGTGGGTTTTCATCCCATCGGCATCTATCGCCAGGTCGGGTTCAAGCACGGTCGCTGGCTGGACGTCGGCTGGTGGCAGCGCGACCTTCGCGGGGAAGACTCGGGCGAGCCGCAGCCCCTCGGGACTGGCGCCTGAGCGGGCCGACGACCGCAATCAGGACGAAGCGTCCGTCCCCGCCATGGCTTACCTCTGCTCCACCGGACCCACCTCGAGCATCAGATCGGGATCGAAGCGAGGGTTCTCGTTGACGCCCTCCTTGGCGTAGCCACGCGGATTGCAGACGACCCGGGTGCCGTTGACGAGATAGTCGAAGCTGTCGTGGGTATGGCCGTGAATCCATAGCTGAACCCGGTCTCCGCCGAGGAGGCGTTCGGCGTCCGACACGAAGGCCGCGTTCAGCAGCGAGCTGGCGAACCGAGGGTGGACGCTCTGGCGCGACGGCGCGTGATGCGTGATCACCACCGTCGGCCCGTCGTGCCTGGTGTCGAGCATCGCGGCCAGCCAGCGGGCGTCCCGCTCGAACAGCGTGACCGAGTCGTCGGGCGAGAACGGCCTGGCGTCCTCGTCGTCGACGCGAATCCGGCTGAAGTCGCGCATGAGCTTCTGCGCCTCGGCCATCGCTGCCTCTCTTTTCTCGCCAGCGCCGAACAGCTCGAAGTCGGTCCACAAGGTCGTGCCCAGGAACCGCACCCGTTCGATGACGATCTCGGTGTTGTCGAGCACGCGGACGCAGGTTCCGGCCGACTGCCGCGCCAATTCAGTCGCCGCGCCGCGCAGGCTGCCGCCATAGAACTCGTGATTGCCGGGAACATAGAGCACCGGCTTGTCGAAGGCCTGCGCCCAGGCCACGGCATCGCGCGGACGGGCAATGTCCCCCGCCAGGATGACGACGTCGGCATCGTTGCGGGGTCGCTCGAACCCGCAGTGGCCGAGATGGAGGTCCGAGAGGATGTGAAGCTTCACCGTTCAGGGTTATACATCACACTGTGATACATTTTCCCGGCCATGTCGCGCCGGCTCTCCAAGACCGATTTCGAAACCCTGGCCCGCTTTCGCTACGAGCTGCGACGCTTCATGCGATTCAGCGAGGAAGCCACGCATCGAAACGGCGTCACGCCGCTGCAATACGCGCTGATGCTGCAGATCCGCGGATTTCCCGGTCGCGACTGGGCGACCGTGGCGGAGCTCGCCGAGCGGCTGCAGGCGAAGCACCATGGGGTCGTGGCGCTGGTCAGCCGATGCGAAGCCGCGGGCTGGGTTCAGCGCGTGGAGAGCCGGGGCGACAAGCGGCTGGTGGAGGTTCACCTGACGGCGCGAGGCGATGAATGCCTCGAGCAACTGGCCCGCCTGCATCGAGACGAACTGCAGTCGGCTCGGGCCGGCTTCTCGGTGCCGGGCCTGTCCAGGAGCGAGGGCCGCTAGTCCCGGGAGAATTTTCATGAACGCCCCAGCCTTTCCCACGCAAACCGAAGCGAGCCTGGCCGAAGCCATCGTCGCGCAGACGCCAGAGGCGATCATCTTCGCCGATCGGGAGGGCCTGATCCGCCTCTGGAATCGCGGGGCCGAGGTCTTGTTCGGATTTCCGGCCGCCGAAGTCATTGGCGGCAGTCTCGACGTCATCATCCCGGAGCGATTCCGCGAAGCGCACTGGGCAGGCTTTCGTCGCGCCATCGCCGCCGGTCACGCCCGGCACATGGTGCGCACGACCCGGGCGATCCACCGGTTCGGGCAAGTGCTGTACGTGGACCTGAGCTTCGCGCTCGTCAAGGACGCTTCGGGGGCGGTAATCGGCTCGGTGGCCGTGGGGAGGGATGGCAGCGATCGCTTCCTGGCGGAAAAGGCGATGCGCGCGCGCCTGGCGGCGCTGGAACGGCCGGCGTCATGAGCACGAGCCTGCCGGGCCTCGCGGCAGCCAGCGCGGGATTCGAAGTTCCGCTGGAAATGCTCTCGGCCTGTCATCTCCGCATCGCCCACCAGTGCTCGACGCTGCGCCGCCTCGTCCCGCATCTGGCTGCTCACGGCGCCGATGCCGAAGCGAAGGCGGCGGCGGCGAGCGTGCTGCGCTACTTCGAGACCGCCGCAAGAGACCATCACGCCGACGAGGAGGAAGATCTCTTTCCCATGCTCCTGGAGTCGATGGCCGGCTCGGACGCGGTTTGTCTGCGCGAGCTGACCGCGCAGCTCAGCGCCGAGCATCGGGAGCTCGAGACCGATTGGCAGCGCCTGCGCCTCGAGCTGGAGCGAATCATCGCCAACCCCTCCGCGTCGCTGTCCGCTTCGGATGTCGAGACCTTCGTCGGACGGTACGAGCGGCATATCGAGCGTGAGGAGCGCGAGCTCCTGCCGATGGCGGCGCGCCTTCTCACCGATGAGGAGCTCGATCGGATCGGCCGAGCCATGCGCGAACGGCGGGGAATCGCCGATCCGGCGTAGGAGATCCTTCCCCCTTCAGCCGGGAGGGAACAGGAACGGGGCGTCGCGGGCGGACATCGAATGGTCGAAAGGAAACGATCATGCAGGATGTACGCTCCCGCAGGCACGGCTGTGCCCTGGAATCCGAGCAACGCACACGAGCTCGCAGGCCGGCCGCCGGACTGACTCTTGCAGCGGCGACACTCGCCGCGGCCGCCGGCACGCTGGTCGCGTGCGGCGGCAGCGACGATGACGACGACGCGCTCGTCGCCCAGGGCCGGCAGGTCTTTCGCTTCGACACCTTCGGCGACGAGGCGAAGTGGACCGATGCCCTGCGCATGCACGAGGTCATCAGCGCCGCGGTCGATCCTTCCACAGCGCTCGCGGTCGGCCTCAAGGTCGACGCCGAGGCCTTGCCGGCGGCCGTCGTCCAGGGCATCCAGAACGGCAGCATCGACCTGCACAGCCCGGCGACCACCGTTGCCCTGCTGAAGCTCGACGCCGTCGTCGGCCTGAAAGGCACGGTCGAGTCGGTCAACGGCAGCGATACGCTCACCCGCGTCGGCGTCACCTGCGCGCTCTGCCACTCGACCGTCGACAACTCGTTCGCGCCCGGCATCGGCAAACGCCTCGACGGCTGGCCCAACCGCGACCTCAATCCCGGAGCGATATTGGCGCTGTCGCCGGCGTTCGACACCGCCACCAAGGCGTGGCTGAACGCCTGGGGCGCCGGCAAGTACGACCCGCGCTTCAGCATCGATGGCCAGAGCAAGCCGGTCGTCATCCCGCCGGCCTATGGCCTCGAGGGCGTGCACCGGATCACCTTCACCGGCGACGGCACGGAGCTCGCGTACTGGAACCGCTACGTCGCCGTCACGCAGATGGGCGGCATGGGCAGCTTCAGCGAGCCGCGCCTGGGCATCGACATCACCAACGGCAGCGTCGATCTGGTGACGAGCAAGCTGCCTGCATTGCAGGCCTATCAGCTCTCGATCGCCGCGCCCGCCGCCCCGGCGGGAAGCTTCGACCCGGTCGCCGCGGCCCGCGGCCAGCAGGTGTTCGCCGGCGCCGGCGGTTGCGCCACCTGCCACAGCGGCGCCCTCTTCACCGACGCGAACGCCCTGCTGCATCCGCCGGCGGACTCGATGGCCGAGCCCGAGACGCCGAGCTACGCCGCGCGCTCGGCGACCCGGCTCTATCGCACCTCGCCGCTGAAAGGCGTCTGGCAGCACGCGCCGTATTTCCATGACGGCTCGGCGGCGACGCTCGATGATGTCGTGGCCGCCTACAACACGCGCCAGTCGCTCGGCCTCACCGCCCAGCAGTCGGCCGACCTGGTGCAGTACCTGAAATCCCTCTGACGCCTGCGGGGGTTCCGGCATTGCCGGAGCGGCCGCCCGATCCCTGCAGAATCGACCTTCGCGAGCCCGCGGCACCTTCGCGGGCCCCGACAGGACTCGCCGCGTCATGAAATTCCAGCAAGCCGCCCTCCCCTTGCCGCTGCTCTGGTCCTCGCCGTTCGTGCGCTGGCAGGGCAGCCTCGCCGACGTCTCGAGCCTCGATCTCGCCGCCGCGGTGACCGGCGATGCGCTGGCCGACCGGCAGTTCGATCGCACGGCGATCGACCGCATCGTCCTCGGCATGACCATTCCGCAGGCGCACAGCTTCTACGGCGCGCCCTGGCTGGCGTCGCGGCTCGGCCTGCCGGACGTGAGCGGGCCGCTGATTGCCCAGGCCTGCGCCACCTCCGTGGCCTGTCTGGTCGCGGCCGCGGCCGAAGTCGAGGCCGATGCCCAGGCGCTGCCGCTGGTGGTGACGACCGACCGCACCAGCAACGGTCCCCTGCTCGTTTACCCGCGCAGCCAGGGCATGGGCGGCAGCCCGGCGACCGAGCATTGGGTGCTCGACAGCTTCGCCGCCGATCCGAACACCGGCAAGGCGATGGTCGCGACGGCGGAGAACGTCGCCCGCGACGGCGCCATGAGCCGCGCCGCGCTTGACGAGCTGACGCTCCTGCGCTGGCAGCAGTACCAGACGGCGCTCGCCGACGACCGGCGCTTCCAGCGCCGCTACCTGCAGCCGGTGGTGCTGCCGCGCGGCAAGGGCAAGGCCCTCCGCGTCGAGGCCGATGAAGGCGTGCATCCCTATACCGCCGAGGGCCTGGCCTCGCTCAAGCCGGTTCAGGAAGGCGGCGTCGTCACCTTCGGCAGCCAGACGCATCCGGCCGACGGCTGCGCCGGCGCCGTGCTCGCCGGGCGCGACCGGGCGCGCATCCTGGCCGGGGGCGAAGGCGTGGTGCAGCTGCTCTCGGCCGCGTTCAGCCGCGTCGACAAGGCAGAGATGCCGAAGGCGGCGACGAGCGCCGCCCTGCTCGCCCTGCGCCAGGCCGAGGTGCGCCTCGAGGACGTGCGCTTCGTCGTCAGCCACAACCCGTTCGCCGTCAACGACCTGTGGTTCGCGCAGCAGACCGGCTTTCCGCTGGAGCGGATGAATCCCTACGGCTGCAGCCTGATCTACGGCCATCCCCAGGGGCCGACCGGGCTGCGCGGCATCGTCGAGCTGGCGCATGCGCTGCGCGAGGCCGGCGGCGGCATCGGTCTCTTCACCGGCTGCGCCGCCGGCGACACCGGCGCGGCGATGGTCCTGCGGCTCGACTGAGAGCGCGAAGGCTGGCCGGCGCCGTGATCGGCGGGCTTCTCCGGCCCGCCCGGCGGAAGGCGTCCGGGGGCGGGCTACGATCGCCCTTCCCGTGGAGGCGCCTGATGGACC
>DATCGH010000652.1:0-6205 GCA_036509055.1 Caldimonas sp. | reverse complement strand
CGGCGAGCGTCTCGAAGCGCTTCTCGCGCTCGCCGGCAGCGGTCTGGTAGCGCGTCACTTCCCACTCGCGCTGCAGCTCGACGACGGCGTCGTCCACCGGCGCCGCATGGGCGGCCGGGAGCAGGGTCAGGCAAGAGGCAGCCAGCAGGCCGCAGAGGAGCTTGTTCATGGCGTCGATCCTTGCGGGTCGGGGTGGGGAGAGGCCGCGCGCAGGTGGCGCCGGTGCTTGACGAAGCTGCCGTCGAGAAGTGCGCCGAGCAGGCCGTTGAGGCGCACGCCCAGGCGTTCGGGAAAGCCGATGAAGCGGTCCGGGGCTTCGCTTTCGATCAACCGAAGCAGCGCCTGGGCCACGACATCGGGCGGGTCCATGGCGGTGTTCGTGGCGCGGTTGTAGGCCTCGACGGCGGCGTCGTTGAAGCTGGTTCGCGTGCTTCGTGGCCCGAGGAGCTGGATGCGCACCCCGGTATCGCCGAGCTCGCGGCGCAGCGCCTCGGCGAAGCCGTGCAGCCCGGCCTTGTTGGCGCCGTAGACGCTGAATCCCGGCAGGCCGATGCGGCCGAGCGCCGAGCCTACGAAGACGACCTGCGCCCGCGGCTGGCACAGCAGCTGCGGCAGCAGCTCCCGCGTGAGGAGCATCGGGGCGACGAGATTGGTGCGAACCACCTCGTCGAGGCGCGAAGGCGGCTCGTTCGCGAGCGAGCCGAAGGCCGGCACGCCGGCCGCGTGGATCACGACATTGACGCCCCAGGCCTCGGCCGCGGCGGCCACGTCCGCCACGCCCTGCGCCGTGATCAGGTCCGCCTGCAGCCAGCCCATGCCGGCGGCGGCGCCGGCGGGCCGCGCGGCCGCGCGGCCGACACCCATGACCGCGGCGCCGGCGGCGGTCAGGGTCCGCGCCATCGCCTGGCCGATGCCGCCCCGGGCGCCGGTCAGGAGCACGCGCGCGTCGGCGGCCTTCATGCCCGCGCCGCCTCGTTGCGTTGGCCGGGCGGAGCGCCCATGGCCGCCTGGGGCTCGGGCAGGGGCAGGCTGCGGAACACGTCGCCGTAGAGCAGGAAGAAGGCCCTCGCCGCATGAACGATGGCGTCCTGGTCGCGCGGGTCCGCCACCCGGTCCATCAGCAGCGCGAAGTGGGCAACGTGCTCGCGATCGAGCGTGCCGTGCGAGCGCAGGTAGGTGAATGCCGCGTCGGGCAGCGCCAACGGCTTCTGGATCGCGTCGGCCGCCATCAGGGCGAGCGACACGCTGGTGCCTTCGAGCACGTGCACCATGCCGAAGAAGCCGAGCGGGTTGACGCGGGCGATCGTGTCGTAGGCGTACGCCACCATCACCTCGGTGGCGTGTCCCGGCGTGCCGTGCCGGATGGTCTCGGCATCGCCGCCGCAGGCCCGGATGTCGTCGAGGATCCACTCGTCGTGGCCGGCTTCCTCGCCGATGTATTCGTCGAGCGGCCCGCGCAGCCAGGCATTGCGCCCTTGAAGCGCTGCCTTCGTCGCCTGCAGCAGCGGCACCGTGTGCCGCACGTGGTGGAAGGCCTCCCTCAGGAACGCGAGGTAGCTCGGCAGCGAGACCCGGCCGTGCAGTGCGCCCTGGATGATGGGCGTTGCCAGCAGGCCGCGGCGGGCGGCATGGGTCTGCTCGAGGAGTCGGGTGTGAAAGCTCATGCGGGCGTCCGGGAAGAGGAAGCGATGCGGAGGTCGAGCGCGTCGGCATGCAGCGCGGCGATGGCATCGCGCTGCGGCCGGCCGTTGGCGGTGGCCAGACCGGTGGAGGGATCGAAGGCGGCGCGGCCGCGGGTCCAGCGGCCGACGCGGGCGTAGTCGGGAAGGGTGGCGTTCGCCGCATCCACTGCCGCCTGCAGGACGGCGTCGTCGATCACCGGCGACACCGGCCACAGCACCGCGGAGAGCGCCGGCTCGCCGTCGCCGAGCACCACCGCCTGCAGCACCGCGGGGTGGCTGCGCAGCGCGGTCTCGATCCATTCCGGCGAGACGTTCCGGCCGAAGCCGGTGATCAGCACGTTCTTCTTGCGGCCCAGCACATGGACGAATCCGTCGTTGTCGATGCGGCCCAGATCGCCGGTCGGCCACCACAGAGGTACGGGCGTCGGGTCACCCAGGTAGCCGCTGAACAAGCTGCCGGCAATTTCGAGCTCGCCGTCCGCGGCCACCCGCATGCGGGCATACGGCAGCACCCGGCCGACGCTGCCCGGACGTTGCGCGCCCGGCAGGTTGAGCGTCTGCACCGAGCAGCCCTCGGAGAGGCCGTAGCCTTCACATGCCGGGATGCCCAGCGACTGCGCCGCCGCGACCAGGGGCGCGCCGACCGCCGCACCGCCCACCGCGACCAGCTTCAGCGAAGTCGGCGCCCGCTGCCGGGTCTGCATCAGGAAGCCGCACCAGGCGCGCAGCATCTGCGGCAGGAGGATCAGGCTGTGCGGCCGATGCGCCAGCACCGCGGCATGGAAGCGTGCGGCGTCGAAGCTCGACGATCCGCTCAGGCCGAGCTCGGCGAGCGGCAGGGTCTGCAGCAACGCGCCTTGCCGGCGCGGCGCCATCAGGCCGGCGAGGTTCTCGAGCAGCACCGCGAACGGCAGCGCGTTCAGGTGCCGTTCGATCCCGAGCGGGGCCAGCGTCGCGACCAGGCTCTCGCTCACCTGCTGCATCGCCCGGCCGCTCAGGCACACGCCCCTGGGCGTTCCGGTGGTTCCCGAGGTGAAGGTGATCTTCGCCGTGCCCGGCGGCAACGCGGCCGGCTTGGGCTCGCGGCGCGCCCAGCGCAGCGATCGACCGGCGACGACGACCGCTGACCAGCGCAGCGCCGGCCAGAACGCGGCCAGCGGCGGATCGACGAGTAGCGCATCGACGCCGGCTGCCGCGACGGCGTGCTGCATCTGCGCCGGCGTGAAGAAGAGCGGCAGGGGCACGTGTACGCATTCGGCGTCGCCCACCGCTTCGTCGAGCACCACGAAGGCCGGCGCGTTGTCCATCGCGGTGGCGAGCACGCGCACGCCGGCCTGGCGCAGGCGGCGCGACGCCGCTTCGCCTTCTACCGCGAGCTCGCTCGTACTCCAGTTCTTGCTGCCGTCGTGCAGGGCGGATCTCATGGCAGCGCTCGTCGCCGCGAGAAGGCCTGCAGGGCAACGTCGATTCGCCCGGCCAGCACCACTGGACGGTGGTCGTAATAGCTGCCCCAGCGCGCGATCTCGGCGCCGAGAACGGCAGGATCGGCTTCGGCGAGCGAGAGCGGCACGATGCCCAGGCGCAGGAACAGTTGCCGCAGCTCCTGCGTCAGGGTGCCGATCACCCACTGGAAGCCGACCGCCGCCAGGTGCGGCCCGAGCAGCAGGATCAGGCGTCGGCCGGCGCCGGCGCGGGTGGCCGCGAGGTGCCCGACCTCGACCAGGCGGTTTCGCTCGGGCAGCGCCGTCGGCCCCTGGACCAAGTAGGTCTCGATCGGCGCCGACAGGTACTGCTCGAGAAACAGCGGTCCCCGATCTCCCGGCCGGTAGCCGGCGGCAGCTATCACCTCGCCCTGGTCGTCGGCCAGGCTGACGAGCATCGGCGCGAACTGGTTCACGTCGGCGCCGTAGCGCTCGCGGTAGACGGCGCGGATGAAAGCCTCGACGTCGGCCCGGTCGGGCGCGCCGGGCCCGTGCGTGCGCAGCGAAGCTTCTGCAGCGACCCGCGCCGGGAGGAGAGGGTTTCGATCTCGCGATGACGATGCCATGGCCAACATTCGGACTCCTGCGACGAGCCCGCGGCCGCCGTTCACCGGGGTGGATGCTGGGAGGGGGGGATTAACCCGGGCTTAAGCCGGCCGACAATCGCCGCTTTTCGACCCTCGCCCCCCGCCATGGACCTTTCCCGCTTTCCTCGCCGCCGCTACACCGCCGGACCGACGCCGCTCGAGCCGCTGCCTCGCTTCAGTGCCGCCCTCGCGGCGCAATGCCCGGGCGGGCGCGGCCCCGAGGTCTGGGTCAAGCGCGACGACCTGCTCGGCCTCTTCCCCGGCGGCAACAAGACGCGCAAGCTCGAGTTCCTGGTCGCCGGGGCGCTGGCCGAAGGCGCCGACACGCTGGTGACCTGCGGCGCGCCGCAGTCGAACCATTGCCGCATCACCCTCGCGGCGGCAGTGAAGGAAGGGCTGAAGTGCCGCTTCGTCATCGAGGAGCGGGTCGCCGGCGGCTACGACCCGAAGGGCAACGGCAACCACCTGATGTTCCGGCTGCTCGGCGTCGAGGCGATCACGGTCGTGCCGGCCGGCAGCGATATGGGCCAGGCGATGCAGCAGGTGGCCGACGCGCTTGCCGCCGAAGGCCGCAAGGCCTACGTCATTCCCGGCGGCGGCTCGAACGCGCTCGGCGGCCTCGGCTACGTCGCCTGCGCGCTGGAGCTGCAGCAGCAATGGTTCGAGCTCGGCCTCGCCTTCGACCGCGTCGTCGTCGGCTCCGGCAGCTCGGGCACGCACGGCGGGCTGCTGGCCGGCTTCCTCGGCGACAACGTCGCCACGCCGATCGTCGGCATCGGCACCAGCCGCGACCCGGCCGACCAGGAGCCGCTGGTGCATCGCGAGGCCCAGGCCGTGCTCGACCTGCTCGGCGTGCGCCTGACCGTGCCGCGCGAGGCGGTGCTGACGATCGGCGGCTGGTGGCAGCCGAAATACTCGGTGCCGAACGCGCCCATGGTCGAGGCGGTGCGGATGCTGGCGCGAACCGAGGGCCTGCTGCTCGACCCGGTCTACACCGGCAAGGCGATGGCGGGACTTATCGGCCTGGCGCGCAAGGGCTACTTCGCGCCCGGCGAGAAGCTGCTGTTCCTGCACACCGGCGGGCTGCCGTCGCTGTTCGCCTACGGCGACGTGGTGCTGGGCGACAAGCCGGTCGCCTGATCGGCGCCGCCGCGGCCACGCGGCCCGCGCCGATCAGCGTTCGTCGAACAGTGCCCGCGCCTTCTCGGGCAGGCCCTTCTTCAGCTTGCCGGCGATCGCGACCGCCGGCCGCTCCGCGAGCATGCGGGCGAAGGCGCGCCGCACCTCGAGCGGCCCGACCGCATCGATCCGCGCCGCGGTCTCGGCACGCGAGCGCACCCGGCCGAGGGCGAAGACGTCGAGCACCGCATCCTCGAGCCGGCGGGCGGTGCGCTCCCAGTCGCGCAGGCGGCGCACCGCGATCAGGTTCTTCGCCCGTTCGAGGCCGGCGGTGTCGATCCGGTCGGCCTGCTGCAGCAGCAGGCGCTTCATCTCGACCATGAACTCCTCGGCGTGCTCGGGCGCGGTCGACGCTTCGACCACGAACTGCCCGGCGAGCTCGGTGACATCGGCCGAGCAGGAGACGTGATAGGCGAGGCCGCGCCGCTCGCGGATCTCGTCGAGCAAGGGCGAGCTCATGCCCTCGCCGAACAGTGCCGTGGCGACGGCGTGGGCGTGCTGCGTCTCGTCGGCCAGTGCCGGGATCGGCAGGCCGTAGACGACGTGCGTCTGGCCCAGCCCGGCGATCGCCTTCGAGCCGGTGCCGCCGCGATGGGTCGGCGGCGCGACCAGGCTCGGCACGCCGGCACGCAGGCCGCCGAAGGTCGCCTCGACCGCAGCGACTATTCCGCCAGGGTCGATGCCGCCGGCAGCACCGACGACGACATTGGCGCCGACGTAGCGGCTCTCGACGAAGCCGAGCAGGTCGTCGCGGCTGAAGCGGGCGATGTTGCCCCTCAGGCCGATCACCGGCAGCCCGGCGGGATGGCTGCCGAAGGAAAGCCGGTCGAACAGCTTGAACGCGGTCGAGAGCGGGTCCTCCTCGTCCTCGATGTACTCCTGCAGCAGGACCTGGCGCTCGCGCTCGAGCTCCGCCTCGGGAAAGCTGGCCTCGAGGACGATGTCGCCGAGCATGTGCACGAAGCTCGCCGCATCGCGCGCCATGCCGCGCATGTGGAAGGCGGTGTGGTCCTTGTCGGTATGGGCGTTGACGTCGGCGCCGAGCTGCTCGGCGTCGAGGTTGATCTGCTGGCAGCTCCGGCCGGTCGTGCCCTTGAAGGCCATGTGCTCGATGAAGTGGCTGATGCCGCTTTCCTTCCTGCTTTCGCCGGCGCTGCCGCTGTGCACGAACACGCTGACGCTCGCGCTTTCCAGATGGGGCAGGGGGATGGCGACGACACGCACGCCGTTGCCGAGGGTGGCGAGCAGGGTGTCGCCGGAAGGGGAAAGGGCCGTC
>DATCGH010000651.1:0-4298 GCA_036509055.1 Caldimonas sp. | reverse complement strand
TGGGCGCCGATGCCGATCCGCCCGCCCTCCAGGCCGGAGAGCGCGATCTTCAAACCCTGGCCCTCCTCGCCGAGCAGGTTCTCCGCCGGCACGCGGCAGTTCTCGAACAGGATCTGGGCGGTATCGCTGGCGTGCTGGCCGAGCTTTTCCTCGAGCCGGACGACGGTGTAGCCGGGGGTCGCGGTCGGCACGATGAAGGCGCTGATGCCTTTCTTGCCGGCGGCCTTGTCGGTCACCGCCATGACGATCGCGACGTCGCCGTTCTTGCCGCTGGTGATGAACTGCTTGACGCCGTTGAGCACGTAGTCGGCGCCGTCGCGCGCGGCGCTGGTTCGCAGCCCCCCGGCCTCCGAGCCGACGTGCGGCTCGGTCAGGCAGAACGCGCCGAGCATCTCGCCGCGGGCCAGCGGCTTCAGCCACTTCTCCTTCTGCGCCTCGTTCGCCCAGGCCATCAGGATCGAGCAGACCGGGCAGTTGTTGACGCTGACGATGGTCGACGTGGCGCCGTCGCCGGCCGCGATCTCCTCGAGGATGACGGCGAGCGCCAGGTAGTCGAGGCCGGCGCCGTCGTACTCGGTCGGCACCGCCACGCCGTAGCAGCCGAGGGCGGCGAGGCCCTGCAGCTCGGCCTTCGGGAAGTGCGCCTCGCGGTCCCAGCGGGCGGCGTGCGGCGCGATCTCCGCCTGCACGTAGCTGCGCACCGCCTCCTGGACCGCGCGATGGTCGTCGCCGAGGATCATGGCGCCGGCCAGTCCGACTTCGGCAGCCGCAGCAGCAACGTGCCGGTGCCGCTCATCAACAGCGTCGTTCCGGCCCGGGCTTCGCCTTCGAGACGGGTGATCCAGCCGTCGAGGCTCTCCTTGCGCTCGATGCCGGTCACGGCCCAGCGCAGGTCGATGTCCTCCCCGGCGTAGACCGGGGCGCGAAAGCGGATCTCGAAGCCCATGCCGACACCGGAGCGCGGCCGGCCGTTGCCGCCGGGCTTGGCGAAATGGGTCGCGGTCATCGCCATGAAGACGCTGCCGAGCTGCGTGCCCGAGGCGATCAGGCCGCGATAGCCCTGCGCCTTCGCGGCGGCGAGATCGTGGTGCAGCGGGTTGAGGTCGTGGACCGTGGTCGCGAACGCGCGGATCTCCTCGTCGCTGAAGCGCACCCGCAGCGTGAAGGTCTCGCCGACCGTCGCCGGCAGTTCCAGGACCGCGCTCATGCGCGCTCCGCGAGCGCGAGCCGGGCCGCAAGCCAGCCGAAGAGCCCGGCGCCCGCCGCGTTCAGGCCGCGCTTCCAGGCGCCGCCTGCCTGCCAGCGCCTGAGCGGCGCGACCAGGAACACGAACGCGAACAGGAAGACGCCGCCCTGGACCACGAACCAGGCGCCGAGAAACAGGAAGGCGAGCGTCTTGCTCGGCGCGTCGGCATCGATGAACTGCGGCAGCAGGGCGAGGAAGAAGAGCGCGATCTTCGGATTGAGCACGTTGGTGAGCACGCCTTGGCGAAACAGCGCCGCCGGACTGCGGCTCTCGACGGACTGCGGCAGGACGGCCGCGGTTTCGCCCGCCAGCGCGCTCCTCAGCATGCCGAACGCCAGCCAGAGCAGATAGGCGGCACCCAGCCACTTCAGCACCGAGAACGCCGCCGCCGAGGCGGCGATCAGGGCGGCCAGCCCGAGCGCCGCGGCCAGCGCATGGACGACGCAGCCGGCCATGATCCCGGCCGCTGCCGCCAGCCCGCCGCGCACGCCGTGGCGCAGGGTCTGCGTCAGGGTCAGCATCATGTCGACGCCCGGCGTCGCGTTGATCACGAACACCGTGGTCGCGAACAGTGCCAGCGAGTGCGTGCCGAGCATGGCCGCGACCGGCTCAGAGCAGCTCGAGCGCCATCGCCGTCGCCTCGCCGCCGCCGATGCACAGCGCCGCGATGCCGCGCTTCTTGCCGGCCTTGCGCAGCGCGCCGAGCAGGGTGACGACGATGCGCGCGCCGCTGGCGCCGATCGGGTGGCCGAGCGCGACCGCACCGCCGTTGACGTTGACGATCTCGTGCGCCAGCTTGAACTCGGTCATCGCCGCCATCGTCACCGCGGCGAAGGCCTCGTTCACTTCCCAGAGGTCGACGTCCTCGGCCTTCCAGCCGGCCTTCTTCAGCACCTTCTGGATGGCGCCCACGGGCGCGGTGGTGAACAGGTTCGGCGCCTGCGCATGCACCGAGTGGGCGACGATCCGCGCCACCGGCTTCGAGCCGAGCCGGCTGGCGGTCGATTCGCGCATCAGCACCACGGCGGCGGCGCCGTCGGAGATGCTCGAGGAGGTGGCGGCGGTGATCGAGCCGTCCTTCTTGAACGCCGGCTTCAGGCCCGGGATCTTGTCGAGCTTGGCCTTGAACGGCTGCTCGTCGAACTTGATCACGGTGTCGCCGCCCTTGCCGGGGAGGGTCACCGGCGCCATCTCCCAGTCGAAGCTGCCGTCCTCGTTGGCCTTCTTCGAGCGCTGGGTCGAGGCGATCGCGAACTGGTCCATCGCCTCGCGGCTGAACTTGTACTTGTCGACGCACTCCTCGGCGAACACACCCATCGCCCGGCCGCGCTCGTAGGCGTCTTCCAGGCCGTCGAGCGCCATGTGGTCGTAGAGCGGCGCCTGGCCGTAGCGCACGCCCTTCCTCACGAAGGTCAGGTGCGGCGCGTTGGTCATGCTCTCCATGCCGCCGGCGACCAGGATCTCGGCGCTCTCGGCCTGGAGCATGTCGTGGCCGAACATGATGGTCCGCATCCCCGAGCCGCACATCTTGGAGAGCGTGACCGCGCCGGCCGATTGCGGCAGCCCGGCACCGAGGGCGGCCTGGCGCGCCGGCGCCTGGCCCTGGCCGGCCATCAGGCAGTTGCCCATCAGGACCTCGTTGATGGCGTCGCCGGTGACGCCGGCGCGCTCGACCGCGGCCTTGATGGCGACCGAGCCGAGCTGGTGTGCGGCCAGGCCGCTGAAGTCGCCGAGCATGCCACCGATGGGCGTGCGGACGGCGGAGACGATGACGATGGATTCGGCCATGGGAGGCTCCTTTGCAAAGAATCAGAGAGAAATGGCGGGCGGCGTCGCGGCGGCCTCGGCCGCGCACCGCACCACGAAGCGCTTGTGCGCGTCGTAAGGGAACACATCATGCACGTAGCCGGCGAGGATCTGCTCCTTGTGGCCATGCCAGAAGGCGGCCTCGAGAAGGTCCGCGTGGTGCGCCATGAAGACCTCGCGCACGCCCGGGTTGCCGAGCAGGAACGGGGCGAAGGTCTCGGGAAAGACGTCGTGCGGGCCGACGTGGTACCAGACCTCGCCCGACATCTCGTCTTCCTCGTTTCGCGCCTCGGGCACCTTGCGGAAATTGCAGTCGGTCAGGTACTCGATCTCGTCGTAGTCGTAGAACACCACCTTGCCGTGGCGGGTGACGCCGAAATTCTTCCACAGCATGTCGCCGGGGAAGATGTTGGCGCGCACCAGGTCCTTGATGGCGTTGCCGTACTCGACCACCGCCTGCTCGACCTGCGCCGGCGTCGCTTCCTGCAGGTAGATGTTGAGCGGGATCATGCGCCGCTCGATGTAGAGGTGGCGGATCACCAGCGTCTCGCCGTCCTCCTCGAGCAGGCTGGGGCAGAACTCGGCCAGCTCGGCGATCAAGCCGGGCTCGAAGCGCTCGCGCGGGAAGGCAACGTTGCTGTACTCGAGGGTGTCGGCCATGCGGCCGACCCGGTCGTGCTGCTTGACGAGCAGGTACTTGCCCTTGATCTTCTCGCGGGTCGTGTCCTTCTGCGCCGGATAGAAGTCCTTGATCACCTTGAACACGAACGGAAAGCTCGGCAGGTCGAACACCAGCATCACCATGCCCTTGATGCCGGGGGCGATGCGGAACTTGTCCGACGAGTGCCGGGTGTGCATCAGGAAGTCGCGGTAGAAGATGTTCTTGCCCTGCTTCTGCAGGCCGATCGCGCTGTAGATCTCGGAGCGCGGCTTTCTCGGCATGAGCGAGCGCAGGAACTGCACGTAGGCCGAGGGCACCTCCATCGCCACCATGAAGTAGGCGCGGGCGAAGCTGAAGACGAGCAGCAGGTCGTCCTCGCCGAAGAGAGCGGCGTCGATCGTCAGCTTGCTGACCTCGCCGGTGTGAACGATCGGCAGGGCGAATGGCGTCTCGGTGAAGCCGTTGATGATCTTGCCGACGACGTAGGCGCCCTTGTTACGGAAGAACAGCGACGAGAGCACCTGGATCTGGAAATTGGCACGCAGCGGCCGGTCGCTGAGCTGCTCGCTCACCGCCCGCATCACC
>DATCGH010000650.1:0-5541 GCA_036509055.1 Caldimonas sp. | reverse complement strand
GTCGTGGCGGCGGAGGAAGCGGTGGCGGCGGCTATGGCGGTGGAGGGGGAGGCGGGGGCTACGGTGGAGGAGGAGGTGGTGGCGGCGGCGGCCGGCGCGGCCGCTGACCCGAAGCTACGTCGCCCCCGGCAGCACCACCCCTACAATCAAAGGCTTTGCCCAAGTATCCCGGAGAAGACCCCATGGCCGTCGAACGCACCCTTTCGATCATCAAGCCGGATGCCGTCGCCAAGAACGTCATCGGCGCGATCTATTCGCGCTTCGAGAACGCGGGCCTGAAGATCATCGCCGCCCGGATGGCGCACCTCTCGCGCGCTGAGGCCGAGGCGTTCTATACCGTGC
Source organism: Caldimonas sp. (assembly GCA_036509055.1). Lineage (GTDB taxonomy): Bacteria > Pseudomonadota > Gammaproteobacteria > Burkholderiales > Burkholderiaceae_C > Schlegelella_A. The sequence continues at coordinate 5,199 of DATCGH010000650.1, read as the reverse complement.
ACAAGAGCCGGCCGTTCTTCAACGACCTCGTCACCTTCATGATGTCCGGCCCGGTGATGATCCAGGTGCTCGAGGGCGAGGATGCGATCGCGAAGAACCGCCAGCTGATGGGCGCGACCGATCCGAAGAAGGCCGACCAGGGCACGATCCGGGCCGATTTCGCGGCCAGCATCGATGCCAACGCGGTGCACGGCTCCGATGCAGCGGAGACCGCCGCGGTCGAGATCGCCTTCTTCTTCGCCGGCATGAACCTGCACGCGCGTTGACGCTGCAGAGCACGAGCTCCGGCATGGTGAACCTGCTGCAGTTCGACCGCGCCGGGCTCGGCGACCTCTGCGAGCAGCTCGGCGAGAAGCGCTTTCGCGCCACCCAGCTGTTCCGCTGGATCCATCAGCGCGGCGAGCATGACCTGGCGGCGATGACCGACCTGGCGAAGTCGCTGCGCGACAAGCTGGCGGGCAGCGCCGTGATCGAGGCGCTGCCGGTGGCGAGCGAGCAGGTGGCCGCCGACGGCACGATCAAGTGGCTGTTCGACGTCGGCGCCGGCGACGCGGTAGAGACCGTCTTCATCCCCGAGGCGGATCGCGGCACGCTTTGCATCTCGTCGCAGGCCGGCTGCGCCGTCAACTGCCGCTTCTGCGCCACCGGCCACCAGGGCTTCAGCCGCAACCTGAGCACCGCGGAGATCGTCGCCCAGCTCTGGCATGCCGAGTTCGAGCTGCGTCGCCGCCTCGGGCTCGCGCCGGGCGAGCGGGCCATCACCAACGTGGTGATGATGGGCATGGGCGAGCCGCTGCAGAACTATGCGGCGCTGCTGCCGGCCCTCAGGATCATGCTCGACGATCACGGCTACGGCCTGTCGCGGCGCCGGGTCACGGTCTCGACCTCGGGCGTGGTGCCGATGATCGAGCGGCTGCGCGACGACTGCCCGGTGGCGCTCGCGGTGTCGCTGCACGCGCCCGACGACGCCTTGCGCGACGAGCTCGTGCCGCTGAATCGCAAGTATCCGATCGCCGAGCTGCTGGCCGCCTGCCGCAGCTACCTGGCGCGCGCGCCGCGCGATTTCATCACCCTGGAGTACTGCATGCTGGACGGCGTCAACGACTCGCCGGAACAGGCGGGCGCGCTGCTCGCGCTGGTTCGCGGCGACGGCACCGCCGCTTCGGGGCTCGCCTGCAAGATCAACCTGATCCCCTTCAATCCGTTCCCGGCCTCGGGCCTGCGGCGTTCGCCGCCGGAGCGGGTGGCGGCGTTCGCCGCCGTGCTGCAACAAGGCGGCATCGTCACCACCGTGCGCAAGACGCGCGGCGACGACATCGCCGCCGCCTGCGGCCAGCTCGCCGGCGAGGTGCAGGATCGCACTCGGGTCGCGGAACGCGGCGTGCGCGCCGTGCCGGTGCGCATCGAGCGCAATGTCGCCAAGCCGGTGTCGCGGCGCGGCGCGGGTCTTCCGGTGGCACGCGAGCGGAGCGCGTCATGACGCTCGTCGCCCGTCTTCGCCGCGGCGGCCTGCTGATCGCGATCGTCGCCGTGCTCGGGGCTTGCGTCTCCGAGACACCGCAGCCGACCCCGCCGCCGCGGCCCGCGCCGGTCTCAGGCACGGAGACCAAGGACCGGGTCACGGCATCCGACGAGACCGAGGCGACGCGCCGCGCCCGGGCGCGCATGGAGCTGGCGTCGGCCTATTTCGGCCAGAACCAGATGACGACCGCGCTCGACCAGGTCAAGCTGGCGATCGCCGCCGATCCGAACTACGCCGAGGCGTTCAACCTGCGCGGCCTGATCTACGCCAACCTCGGCGACCACGTACTGGCCGAGGAGAGCTTCAAGCGCGCCCTGCAGCTCAATCCGCGCGATGCCGACACGATGCACAACTACGGCTACTACCTCTGCCAGCAGAAGCGGTATGCCGAGTCGAACGCGCTGTTCCTCCAGGCGCTGGCGGTGCCGCGCTATGCCGGCGCCGCGCGCACCCAGCTGACCATGGGCGTCTGCCTCGCCTACGCCGGGCAGCTGGCCGAGGCGGAGACGGCGCTGGTGAAGGCCTACGAGCTCGACCCGACCAGCCCGTTCACCTCCACCAACCTGGCCGAGGTGCTCTATCGCCGCGGCGACTACGAACGGGCGCGCTTCTACATTCGGCGCGTCAACGCCATGTCGCAGGTCTCGAACGCCCAGACGCTGTGGCTGGCGGCGCGCATCGAGCACAAGCTCGGCAACTGGCCGGGCACCACCGAATTCGGCCGGCAGCTGCGCAACCGCTTCCCCGAGTCGCGGGAGGCGGCGGCCTTCTCCCGAGGCGCGTTCGATGAGTGACCAGGCCGGCGCCGCGGCGCCGGCGAACGCAACCTCCGCCGGGCGGCTGCTGCGCGAGGCGCGCGAGAAGCAGGGCCTGCACATCGCCGCGCTCGCGGCGGCGATCAAGGTCGCGCCGAAGAAGCTCGAGCTGCTCGAATCCGACCGCTTCGATGCGCTGCCCGACGCCACGTTCACCCGCGCCCTGGCGCAGACCGTCTGCCGGGCGCTGAAGACCGATCCGGCGCCGGTGATGCGGCTCCTGCCGCCGCCGCCGGGCCACCGCCTCGAGAGCGTCGGCGAAGGCCTGAACACGCCGTTTCGCGAGCGGCCGGGCGTGCTGGTGCAAAGCAGCTGGCCGGAGGCCCTTTCGAGCCCGGGCCTTTGGCTGACCGGATTGCTGCTCGTGGCGGCGGTCGTGGTCTACTTTCTTCCCGCTGGCCTGATCGGCGTCCCGGGCGTTATCCGACCGGCGTCGGCGCCGCCGCCGGTCGTGGCCAAGGTCGAGCCGGGGATGCCGCCGGAGGCCGGCGCCGACGCCGCCCGCGCGGCAAGCGGCGCGGCGCCTGCCGCCTCGGCCGTGATCGAAGTCCAGGCGCCGGCGGAGCCCCCGGTCGGGTCGTCATCGGCCACGACCGCTGTTGCGGCAGTGGCTGCGCCGGCCTCGGCAGCCGCTGCCACCTCGTCGGTCCCGTCGGTCCCAGGCGACACCATGCCGTCGGGCATGCTTCAATTGCGGACCACGGCGGCGTCGTGGGTCGAGATCACCGACAGTCGCGGCCAGCCCCTCGTTTCGCGCGTGCTCAAGTCGGGCGAAGCGGTCGGCGTCGACGGCGTGCCGCCGTTCCGGGTGCGGATCGGCAACGCGGCGGCGACGGAGCTCTTCATCCGGGGGCAGCCGACCGATCTCACGGCCTTCACACGCGACAACGTGGCCCGTCTCGAACTCAGGTAGCGACAGCATGCGCGACGACCGATCTCCTCTCGATGCCTTCGTCGAACCGGCGCATCCGGCGCCGCGCCGCTCGCGCCAGGCGAGCGTGCGCTGGGGCGGGCGGATCGTCACCGTCGGCGGCGATGCGCCGGTGCGGGTGCAGGCGATGACCAACACCGACACGGTCGATGCGATCGGCACCGCGATCCAGGTCAAGGAGCTGGCGATCGCCGGCTCGGAGATGGTGCGCATCACCGTCAACACGCCCGAGGCGGCCGCGGCGGTGCCGCACATCCGCGAGCAGCTCGACCGGATGGACATCGACGTGCCGCTGATCGGCGACTTCCACTACAACGGCCACCGACTGCTCGCCGATCATCCGGCCTGCGCCGAGGCGCTGTCGAAGTACCGCATCAACCCGGGCAACGTCGGCAAGGGCGACAAGCACGATCGGCAGTTCGCCCAGATGGTCGAGGTGGCGGCGAAGTACGCCAAGCCGGTGCGGATCGGCGTCAACTGGGGCAGCCTCGACCAGGAGCTGCTCACCGAGCTGATGGACGAGAACGCGAAGCTCGCCGAGCCCGAGGAGCCGCGGCAGATCATGTACCGGGCGGTCATCCTCTCGGCGCTGTCGTCGGCGCGGCGCGCCGAGGAGATCGGCCTCGCGCCGGAGCAGATCATCCTGTCGTGCAAGATGTCCGGGGTGCAGGACCTGATCAGCGTCTACCGGGCGCTGGCGCGGCAGTGCGACTACCCGCTGCACCTCGGCCTCACCGAGGCCGGCATGGGCACCAAGGGCACGGTCGCCTCGACTGCGGCGCTGGCGGTGCTGCTGCAGGAAGGCATCGGCGACACGATCCGCGTCTCGCTGACGCCGCAGCCCGGCGAAGCCCGTACCCAGGAGGTCGTGGTCGCGCTCGAGATCCTGCAGTCGCTCGGGCTGCGCTCGTTCAACCCCAGCGTCACCGCCTGCCCCGGCTGCGGCCGGACCACGAGCACCACATTCCAGGTGCTGGCCAAGGAGATCGACGACTTCCTGCGCTCGCAGATGCCGGTGTGGAAGGCGCGCTATCCCGGCGTCGAGAAGCTGAAGGTCGCGGTGATGGGCTGCATCGTCAACGGCCCGGGCGAGAGCAAGCATGCCGACATCGGCATCAGCCTGCCCGGAACCGGCGAGGCGCCGGCGGCGCCGGTCTTCATCGACGGCCAGAAGGCGCTGACCCTGCGCGGCGACAACATCGCCGCGGAGTTCCACGCGCTGGTCGAGAACTACATCGAGAAGAGATTCGGCAGCACCGCCGTCGCCTGACCCTTCGCGGCGCCGGCGCCGCCCTCCAGACATGACCGACATCCTGCGCGCCGTCAAGGGCATGAACGACATCCTGCCGCCGGAATCGGCGCGCTGGGAGTGGTTCGAGGACAAGGTGCGCGCGCTGATGCAGCGCTACGCCTACCGCAACGTGCGCACGCCGATCGTCGAGCCGACGGCGCTGTTCGTGCGCGGCCTCGGCGAGGTTACCGACATCGTCGAGAAGGAGATGTACTCGTTCGAGGATGCGATGAACGGCGACAAGCTGACGCTGCGTCCCGAGGCCACGGCCGGCATCGTGCGGGCGATGATCGAGCACAACGCGCTCTACAACGGCCCGCTGCGCCTGTGGAGCCAGGTGACGGTGTTTCGCCACGAGCGGCCGCAGAAGGGCCGCTACCGCCAGTTCCACCAGATCGACGTCGAGGCGATGGGCCATGCCGGGCCGGACGTCGACGCCGAGCAGATCCTCATGTGCCGTGCCCTCTGGCGCGACCTCGGCCTGGTGGAGGGCAGGGATGTCCGGCTCGAGCTGAACAGCCTCGGCCAGCCCCCGGAGCGGCTCGCCCATCGCGCGGCACTGATCGCCCACTTCGAGAAGCATGCCGACGCGCTCGACACCGATGGCCGCAGTCGGCTGCACAGCAATCCGCTGCGCATC
>DATCGH010000649.1:0-2934 GCA_036509055.1 Caldimonas sp. | reverse complement strand
GGGCCTAGCCGATCCGCTCGGCGTCGTAGCCCTCGGCGCGCATCGCCGCGAGGATGGTCTCGATGTGATCCGCGCCGCGGGTCTGCACCACCACCTCGATCTGCACCCGCTCGACCGAGAGCGAGGTGAAGGCGCGCTGGTGCTGGACTTCGTCGATGTTGGCGCCGAGCCGGGCGAGCAGCGCGGCGACGTCGGCGAGGGCGCCGGGCACGTCGCGCACGTCGACCCGAAGGCGGGCGAGGCGCCCCGACTTGACCATGCCGCGCTCGATGATCTCGGCCAGCACCAGCGGCTCGATGTTGCCGCCGCACAGCACCAGGCCTACCTTGCGGCCGGCGAAGGCGGCCTTGTCCTTCATCACCGCCGCCAGGCCGACCGCGCCGGCGCCCTCGACGACCGTCTTCTCGATCTCCAGCAGCATCAGGATCGCCTGCTCGATATCGTCTTCCGAGACCAGCACGACGTCGTCGACCAGGTCGCGGATCACCGGCAAGGTCAGCGCGCCCGGCGACTTGACGCCGATGCCGTCGGCGATGGTCGCTTGGCGGCTTTCGCGGTGCTGGCCGTGCTTGGCATTCCAGGCGGCGGGGAAGCGCTCGGTCTGGACGCCAACGATGCGGATGTCCGGCCGCCGTGATCGGGCGGCGGTGGCCATGCCGGCGATCAGGCCGCCGCCGCCGATCGCCACGACCAGTGTGTCGAGGGTCGGCTGCTGCGCCAGCATCTCGAGCGCGACCGTGCCCTGGCCGGCGATCACGTCGCGGTCGTCGTAGGGATGGACGATGGTGAGGCCGCGTTCCTTTGCCAGTTCGAGGCCGAAGACCCGGGCGTCGTCGAAGGTATCGCCACGCAGCACCACCTCGGCGCCGAAGTTGCGCGTGTTCTCCACCTTCACCGAGGAGGCGAAGCGCGGCATGACGATCGTCGCAGCGATGCCCATCCGCTGGGCGTGATACGCCACCGCCTGGGCGTGGTTGCCGGCCGAGACCGCGAGCACCCCACCGCTGCGCTCGGCGGCGGTGAGCTGCGCCATCTTGTTGAACGCGCCCCGTTCCTTGAACGACGCGGTGAACTGAAGGTTCTCGAACTTCAGGAACACTTCGCAGCCGCAGATCGCCGAGAGAGTCCGCGATTCGAGGCAGGGCGTCTCCCCGATCTCGCCGCGAAGGCGCGCGGCCGCGCGCTCGATGTCGGCGGCCAATGCCGGGTCGGGGGCGGTGCTCATGGGCGGCATTCTCGCGTCCCCGATCGGCGGATACATCGGGACAACGGCGACGCGGGGCACTTACAGGCGGTCGGCCGTCCGTTGCCGCCTTGCATCAGCGCGGTACCGTCCGTCGCCTTTGAGCGCCGGCCCCCCTTGGTCAAGGGGGTGGCGGGCCGGGAGGCCGCCTCGAATCTGCGTCCTACGCAGGCCGACAACGTGTCGTTCAGCGGCTTCAGCCACGGTTCACAAACCGTCACGGCGACGCTGAGCGGGCCCAATGCCGCCTTGGTCAAGAACGTCTCGGCCGGCGGCTTCTCGACGATCGTCAACGGCGGCCCGTCGTTCGAGACCTACTGCGTCGACCTGTACCAGACGATCAGCTTCGGCGCCCCGCCGTACCCCGAGTACGCCTTCGTCGGTCTGGGCCACCTGTTCACCAACGCCAATGCCTATGCCGACCTCGGCCGGCTCTACGCCACCGCCGGGTCGGTCAACAACGCGACGATGGAAGCGGCGTTCCAGATCGCCGTCTGGGAGATCGCCTACGAGGCCACCGGCACGGCCTACAACCTGGCGAGCTGCGCCGCCACCTTCACCGGCGGCACGGCGTTGAGCTCGGGCGCGCTGGCGCTGGCGTCGACCTGGCTGCTCAACCTCGCAAGCAGCGGCCCGGCGATCGGGGTGCTAGAGAGCCGGCTGCACCAGGATGTGATCTACGCCCCTGTTCCGGAGCCCTCGATGGTGCTTCTGATGACGGGCGGGCTGCTGGGCGTGACCGTCGCCGCGCGCAAGAAGGCGAGGGCAAAGTCCTGACGATCCGGCGGCCGTGGGCTTCATGGCGCGGTGTCGGCGCGAGACCTGAAGGTCCCGCTCCCGAGGGCAGAAAGGCGAGCCAAGCTCGCCTTTTTTCATGGCGAGGCGCTACCGGGCGGCAGCCCACCCTGCTCACAATCGGGACATGCATGACGCCGCGTCCCGGGCCGCAGGACAGCAGCCGCCGCTTTGGCGGCGCTGGCTGCTCGTCTTGTGTCTGGCGTTCGGTCCCACGGCATCGCCGGCCGACCCGGCGGGGCAGCCGACGATCGTCCTCGACAAGGCGCTGTCGCTCGCCGGCTCGGGAACGACCTTTCCGGGCAGCGAGCCCACCACGGCGGTCACGCTGCCCGATGACTGGGCAAAGACCAATCCGGGGCACGACGGGCCGGTCTGGTACCGCGTGGCCTTCCGATTCGCCGAGGCGACGCTGCCCGACGAGCTGCTTGCGCTCTACGTCGAGCGCGCCTGCACCAACCTGCAGGTGCTGCTCAACGGCCACCTGATCTACAGCGGCGGCCGGATGCTCGAGCCGATCACCCGCAGTTGCGGCCGGCCGCAGCTGATCACCCTGCCGCCGGCGCTGCTCAACCCGCATGGCAATGCCCTCGACCTGCGCGTCTTCGGCCATCCGGCCGAAAGCGTGGGATCGATCCGCCGCGCCGGCGGCCTGTCGCCGATACAGCTCGGGCTGCAGTCGACGCTCGCCAAGGATCACGCCGCGCGCACCTTCTGGGAGCCGGCGTGGATCCGAGGCACCAGCCTGGTTCTGGTCGGCCTCGGCTGCCTGCTGCTGGCCATCGGCTGGCTGCACAAGCGCGAGGTCTACTTCGCCTACTTCGGCTGGCTCTGCCTCGGCTGGGCGGTGGTGTCGACGGCGACCTGGACCCAGGATCTGCCCTGGGACAACAGCG
>DATCGH010000648.1:0-4075 GCA_036509055.1 Caldimonas sp. | reverse complement strand
GTTGCTCTGGCTGATCTTGAGGACACGGCCCGAGGCGAGCTGCAGGTGATAGACGGTGAAGCTGCCGAAATAGGCCATGTCCTTGACCGTGCCCTGCGCCCGGTTGAAGCCGGCGTCGGGAACGCCGGATTCGACCTCCGGCGGCGCCGCGCCGATGCGGATCTTCTCCGGCCGCACCGCGACCGTCACCGCCATGCCGAGCGTGCCGGTGATGCCGTGCCCGACCCAGTGCCGCAGGTCGCCGCAGTCGACGATCACGTGGTCGGCCTCGTCCTCGACCAGCTTGCCGTCCATCAGGTTGACGTTGCCGATGAAGTCGGCGACGAAGCGGCTGCCCGGCGTCTCGTAGATCTCGGCCGGCGCGCCGACCTGCATGAAGCGGCCCTGGCTCATCACGGCGATGCGCGAGGCCATGGTCATCGCCTCTTCCTGGTCGTGCGTCACCATCACGCAGGTCACGCCGACGTCCTCGATGATGTTGGCGAGCTCCATCTGCGTTTCCTCACGCAGCTTCTTGTCGAGCGCGCCCAGCGGCTCGTCGAGCAGCAGCAGGTGCGGCTTCTTGGCCAGGCTCCTCGCCAGAGCGACGCGCTGTTGCTGGCCGCCGGAGAGCTGATGCGGCTTCCTCTTCGCGTAGGCGCCGAGCTGCACCAGCTTCAGCATCGCCTCCACCCGGGCAGCGATCTCGGCGGCCGGCAGGCCGTCGCGCTTCAGGCCGAAGGCGATGTTGTCGGCGACCGTGAGATGCGGAAAGAGCGCGTAGCTCTGGAACATCATGTTCATCGGCCGCGCGTAGGGCGGCAGTCCGGCGAGGTCACGGCCCTCGAGGGTGATCGTGCCGGAGGTCGGCGTCTCGAAGCCGGCGAGCATGCGCAGCAGGGTCGTCTTGCCGCAGCCCGAGGAGCCGAGCAGGGCGAACACCTCGCCCTTGGCGATGTCGATCGAGACGTTGTCGACGGCGCGATTGCCGTCGAAGTCCTTGACGACGTTCCGGATCTGCAGAAAGGCTTCGGCGCTCATCGGGCAGGCGTGGCGGGCCGCTCGCGCGGCGGGCAAACCCGCGATTGTCCACACGTTCGGCTCGCCGGCGGGCACCGACGGCCGCCCGCGTCGCGTTGCCGCGACGCCGGGCTCAGGCGGCGGTCTTCAGGACGTCGGCGATGGTGCTGATCGCCTGGTCGATGTGCGACTCCTCGACGATCAGCGGCGGCGACAGGGCGATGATGTCGCCGGTGGTGCGGATCAGCACGCCACGCTCGAAGCAGGCGCGGAAGATGTCGAAGGCTCGCTTGCCCGGTGCCCCGGCGATCGAGTCGAGCTCGATCGCGCCGACCAGGCCGATGTTGCGCGTGTCGATGACGTGCGGCAGCTCGGCCAGCGAATGCACCGCATGCTCGAACGGCGCCGCCATCTTCGCGCCCCGGGTCAAGAGGCCCTCGTCGGCGTAGGTCTCGAGCGTGCCGAGCGAGGCGGCGCAGGCGAGCGGATGCGCCGAGTAGGTGTAGCCGTGCGGGAACTCGACCGCGTGCTCCGGGCCCTGCATGAAGACGTCGTGGATCGCGCTCCTCACGAACACCGCGCCCATCGGCACGCAGCCGTTGGTGATGCCCTTGGCGACCGTCATCAGGTCGGGCGTGACCTTGAAGTAGTCGGCCGCGAACGGCGTGCCGAGGCGGCCGAAGCCGGTGATGACCTCGTCGAAGATCAGGAGGATGCCGTGCTTGTCGCAGATCGCGCGCAGCCGCTCGAGGTAGCCCTTGGGCGGGATCAGCACGCCGGTCGAGCCGGCGACCGGCTCGACGATCACCGCGGCGATGGTCGAGGCGTCGTGCAGGGCGACGATGCGCTCGAGGTCGTCGGCGAGCTCGGCGCCGTGCTCGGGCAGGCCGCGGGAGAAGGCGTTCTTCTTCAGGTCGTGGGTGTGGCGCAGGTGGTCGACGCCGCCCACCATCGTGCCGAAGCTCTTGCGGTTGCCGGCGATGCCGCCGACCGAGATGCCGCCGAAGTTGACGCCGTGGTAGCCGCGCTCGCGGCCGATCAGGCGGGTGCGCTGGCCTTCGCCGCGGGCGCGGTGATAGGCGATCGCCATCTTCAGCGCGGTGTCGACGGCCTCCGAGCCGGAGTTCGTGTAGAAGACCTTGTCCAGGCCCTCGGGCGCGAGGGCGACGAGCTTGGTCGCGAGCTCGAACGACTTCGGATGCGCCATGTTGAACGGCGGCGCGAAATCCATCTCCTCGGCCTGCTCGGCGATGGCGCGGACGATCTTCGGCCGCGCGTGGCCGGCGTTGACGCACCAGAGCCCGGCGACGGCGTCGAGCACCTGGCGGCCTTCCGGCGTCCAGTAGTGCATGTCCTTGGCCTTGGCCAGGAGCCGCGGCGCGCTCTTGAACTGCCGGCTCGCCGTGAACGGCATCCAGAAGGCGTCCATGTCGAGCGCGCCGGCACCCGAACCGGAGGCGACAGGCGAGGGCGCTGCGGCGGGGTTGGGATCCTTGTGCATTCGGGCTTCTCCTTCGACCGGACCGCTTCGGGATGAAAGCGGCAAAACGAAGAGTCTAGAAGGAAGTGCCCCGCCCGGTCGTCGGCCGGCTCGCTTTCGCATCAGAAAATGACCATTCCGCATTGCGGTAAAATGCTGTGCTGCGTTGCCGCAAAATTTCTCATGGCGGGAGATTGGTTGCCACATTGCGGAACTACGTTGATAAACAATTGTCGGGACTGGTTTTTTTCATTTCGCACCACACCCCGGAAAGACGGCACTCTTTGTCGATTCGCTCTTACGCTGACCCCCAAGCTGAATCCCATTCCAACCCCCTCGGAGAACGTCGATGCAAAGCCAGACCCGTGAGCAACAGGCCGCCGCCCTCGAACAGGATTGGTCCACCAATCCCCGCTGGAAGGGCGTGAAGCGAAGCTATTCGCCCGCCGACGTGGTCCGCCTGCGCGGCTCGGTGCCGATCGAGCACACGCTGGCCCGGCGCGGCGCCGAGAAGCTCTGGAATCTGGTCAACACCGAGCCCTTCGTCAACACGCTCGGCGCACTCACCGGCAACCAGGCGATGCAGCAGGTCAAGGCCGGTCTCAAGGCGATCTACCTCTCGGGCTGGCAGGTCGCGGGCGACGCCAACGTCGCCGGCGAGATGTACCCGGACCAGTCGCTCTACCCGGCGAACTCGGTGCCGCTGGTCGTCAAGCGCATCAACAACACCTTCGCCCGCGCCGACCAGATCCAGTGGTCCGAAGGCAAGGACGACATCGACTACTTCGCGCCCATCGTCGCTGACGCCGAGGCCGGCTTCGGCGGGGTGCTCAATGCCTTCGAGCTGATGAAGTCGATGATCGAGGCGGGTGCTGCCGGCGTCCATTTCGAGGACCAGTTGGCCTCGGTGAAGAAGTGCGGCCACATGGGCGGCAAGGTCCTGGTACCGACCCGCGAGGCCACCGCCAAGCTCACCGCGGCCCGCCTCGCTGCCGACGTGATGGGCGTGCCGACCTTGGTGATCGCCCGCACGGATGCCGAAGCCGCCGACCTCGTGACCAGCGACGTCGACGAGAACGACCGCGGCTTCCTGACCGGCGAGCGGACGGTCGAGGGCTTCTACCGGACCACGCCCGGCCTCGAGCAGGCGGTGTCCCGGGGCCTCGCCTACAGCGAGGTCGCCGACATGGTCTGGTGCGAGACCGGCAAGCCCGACCTGGCCTACGCCAAGGCCTTCGCCGAGGCGATCCACCGCAAGTTCCCGGGGAAGTTGCTGGCATACAACTGCTCGCCGAGCTTCAACTGGAAGAAGAACCTCGACGACGCGACCATCGCCAAGTTCCAGCGCGAGCTCGGCGCCATGGGTTACAAGTTCCAGTTCATCACCCTGGCCGGCTTCCACAGCCTGAACTACTCGATGTTCAACCTGGCGCACGGCTACGCCCGCAGCAGCATGACCGCCTTCGTCGAGCTTCAGGAAGCGGAATTCGCCGCCGCGGAGAAGGGCTTTACGGCGGTGAAACACCAACGCGAGGTCGGTACGGGATACTTCGATGCGGTCACGACCACGATCGAACGCGATGCCTCGACGGCGGC
>DATCGH010000647.1:0-3551 GCA_036509055.1 Caldimonas sp. | reverse complement strand
TACTCGTACCAGCCCTTCGGGTTGGCGATGGCGTAGGCCCGCTGCGCGTAGGCGGCGCGGCGGGTGTTCTCGAAGTAGTCGATGCCGCGCTCGCGCATGGTCGCGTCCCGGATGCCGCGGAAATCGATCCACATGTGCGAGTACTGGTGGCCGAAGAGCGGGGCGAAGCTCAGGTGCTCGTAGCCCATGAAGCGGCCCCAGGCGCCCTTGTAGCTGTTCGTCCAGGCGGTCCAGGCGCCGGCGCCGACCGGGTGGGTGGGCGAGCCGAGCGCGAGCAGCACCACCAGCATCGCCTCGTTGTAGCCCTGCCAATCGTGCGGGATGAAACCCGACTCCGGCTTCCAGCCCATGCTGACGAAATCGCCCCGCACCTGGGCCCATTTCCAATCGACGCGCCAGTAGATGGCGTCGACCTGGGCGCGGATCTCCGCCTCGTCGGGATGATCGGAATCGAAGTAGGCCTGGGCGTGCAGCATGCCGCCGATCAGGAGCGCCGTGTCGACCGTGGAGAGCTCGCTGCGCCCGGCCCGGTGGCCGGTCTTCATGTCGAGGAAGTGGTAGAAAAACCCCTTGTGCCCCGTCACGCCGACCCGCTGCGTTCCTTGCGGCGCATTGCGGAAGAACCGGACGGTGGCGAGCGTGCGCGCGCGCGCCTGCTCCCGCGTGACGAAGCCCCGGTCGACGCCGATCACGTAGGCCGTGAGCGCCATCCCGATCGCGGCGATGCTCGCCGGCGAGTTGCTCGGGTAGCGGTCCGGCACCATGCCGTTGGCCGGGTTGCCGTTGGCCCAGAAGAAATCGAACGTGCGCCGCTCGATGTCGTCGAAGAGCTCCGGAAGCTCCGGCCGAGGCCCGCGCGCGGGCGGCTCCGCGGCGGCTGCCGAGTTCGATGCCCGATCGGCCTCGCTGGTGTCATACACCGGGCTGCGCAACAGCGCCGACTGGGAGAACGATTCGCAGCCGCCGAGCATCCCCAGGGCAGCGGCGTTGCCACCCAGGGCAAGCAGACGGCGTCGAGTCAGGTCCATCATCGAAACGTCGAAGAGAAGCGTCGAAGAACAAAAATCCGCGCAAGCGCACCGAGGACGGGCCAGGGCGGATCAGGACACCTCAGGGCGTGCGTTCAGCAGAGATAGTGAACGCAAAACCTCGGCGTGTGCAGTGGGTGATGACCCCCCGAAGTGATGTCTGCACGAATTTACAACGTTCCTCAGGCGCCGGCGCCGAGCGCCGCGCCGCGCGAGGCGATCACCTCGGCATAAAAGCGCGCGCTGTCCTTGAAGACGCGCTCCTGCGTCACGAAATTGACATGCACGAGGCCGAAGCGCATCGAATAGCCGAGGGACCACTCCAGGTTGTCCATCAGCGACCAGGCGAAATAGCCGCGCAGGTCGACGCCGGCCTCGATCGCGTCGTGAATCGCCCGCAGATGCTCCCGGTAATAGTCCACCCGCAAAGGATCGTTGATCCGGCCGTCGCGGGCGCACGGCGGGTCGTAGAAGGCGGCGCCGTTCTCCGTCACGTAGAGCGGGATCTCGCCGTAGCGCTGCTTCACCCAGAGAAGGATCTCGGTCAGGCCCTTCGGGTACACCTCCCAGCCGGTCTGGGTGTAGGTGGCGAGCGGCTGGGGCAGGACCGCCGTCTTGACCGGCCACTTCGCCTCCTCGTGGTGGATCAGATCGCGCATGTAGTAGTTGATGCCGACGAAGTCGATCTTCTCCCGGATGAGCTCGAAGTCCTCCGCCGGCCACTCCGGCCAGGCTTCGCCGAAGATCTCCTTCATCTCCTCCGGATACGAGCCGAGGAACACCGGGTCGAGGTATTGCCGGTTCATGTAGGCGTCGGCACGCCGGGCCGCGGCAACGTCTTCCGGCTTGTCGCTGGCGGCATGCTTGGGCGCCAGGTTGACGACCACGCCGATCTCGTGCCGACCTTCGGCGCGATAGGCCCGGACGGCCTTGCCGTGCGCGCGCAACTGCTGATGCGAGGCGATCGGCGCCTCGTAGAGATTCTTGTGGCCGGGCGCCAGGGCGCCGTGCAGATAGCCGCCGTCGGCCACCACCCAGGGCTCGTTGAGCGTCGCCCATTTCCTCACCCGCCCATCGAGGCGGCGGTACATCGCGGCCGCGTAGTCGGCGAACCAGTCGGCCACGTCGGGGTTGAGCCAGCCGCCGCGATCGTCGAGGGCGACCGGCAGGTCCCAGTGGAAGAGCGTGGCCACCGGCTCGATGCCGTTCTCGAGCAGCGTGTCGACGAGCCGCTCGTAGAAGTCCATCCCGCCCTCGTTCACCGCGCCGCGGCCTGAAGGAAAGACGCGGCCCCAGGCGATGCTGAAGCGGTAGGCGGTGAGGCCGAGCCGCTTCATCATCAGGACGTCGTCCGTCATCCGCCGATAGTGGTCGCAGGCCACGTCGCCCGTGTGTCCGTGCTGGACGAGGCCGGGGGTGCGCACGAAGCGATGCCAGATGCTCGGCCCGGCACCGTCGGCCAGGGGCGACCCCTCGATCTGATAGGCCGAGGTCGCTGCGCCCCAGAGAAATGCCGCCGGAAACTCGTACGCCTTGACCACCGAAACCTCGTTCGCTTTGTTCATCGGCGTAAACGTTACCACCCGGGCTCGTGCGACTAGCTCGATCGGGGGGTGCCGAAGCCGGCCCGTACGGCACGCACGGCACGGCAGTTGCCCAGAAAGTAGCAGCTCTGCCCGAGCTCTTGACCGAAAGGCATGCCATGAACCCCGCCGTCCGCTCCGACCTGCTCGATTCCATGGGGCTCGTCGGTCGCGGGCTCGGCATCCTGCAGGCGGCGGCGCTTCGGGCCGGCCGAGGCCAGGAGATGGCGACGCTGGAGATGCGCCTGGCCATGCTGCGCGCACGGCTGCAGGCGGGAAGCACCGGTCCGCAGCTGCTCGCCGGGGTGCGCCTCTTCGTCGAGGACTTCGAGGAGTTCGTCAGCCAGCTTGCAGTACGCTAGGCGCACCGCCCCGGCATGGGGCCACGGGCGCCCCATGACCGCGAGATCTTCCGCAGTCGCCTCACCGTTGGTCGACGACAGCCACGCCTCCCCGCGGCCGCGGTCGCGGCGGCGCGGGCCCATCGCCCGCTTTCGCCTCCGCGTCACCACCGGCGACACCATCGCCATCGGCCCCGGCAAGATCGACCTGCTGGAAGCCATCGCCGAGACGCAATCGATCACCGCGGCAGCCAAGTCGATCGGCATGTCGTATCGCCGCGCCTGGATGCTCGTCGACCAGATCAACGCCACCCTGCGCCAGCCCGCGGTCGCCTCGGCCAAGGGCGGCGAACACGGCGGCGGCAGCCGGCTCACGGCCGTGGGCGAAGACCTGATCGCGCGCTACCGGCGCATCGAGGCGTGCGCCGCCGAGGCCTGCGCCGACGACATGGCCGCCCTCCTTGAGCTGGTGAAGTAGCCCGCCGGCGGGCGGCAGCGACGAGGAAGCAGGCCGCGGGTCGGCGGAACCGCCTAGGGCCTGTT
Source organism: Caldimonas sp. (assembly GCA_036509055.1). Taxonomy (GTDB): domain Bacteria; phylum Pseudomonadota; class Gammaproteobacteria; order Burkholderiales; family Burkholderiaceae_C; genus Schlegelella_A. The sequence goes on along the minus strand of DATCGH010000647.1, from coordinate 56 downwards.
AACACAATCGCAGTCCATCGGCGATCAGCGCGAAGCTGATGAAGCCGGTGAACATG
>DATCGH010000646.1:0-4234 GCA_036509055.1 Caldimonas sp. | reverse complement strand
GTCGACCGCGGGATAGGCGGCGTTGCCGGGCAGGCCGATGCCGAGCGCCTCGACCATCGAGGCCATCGTGCTCGCCGTGCCCATGGTCATGCAGTGGCCGTGGCTGCGGTGCATGCAGCTCTCGGCGTCGAAGAACTGCTCGAGCTTGAGCGTGCCGGCGCGCACCTGCTCGCTCATGCTCCAGACGCCGGTGCCCGAGCCCAGCTCCTGGCCGCGCCACTTGCCATTGAGCATCGGCCCGCCGGAGACGCCGATCGTCGGCAGGTTGGCGCTGGCCGCGCCCATCACCAGCGAGGGCGTGGTCTTGTCGCAGCCCATCAGCAGCACCACGCCGTCGATCGGGTTGCCGCGGATCGACTCCTCGACATCCATCGAGGCAAGGTTGCGGTAGAGCATCGCGGTCGGCCGGAGCAGGGTCTCGCCGAGCGACATGACCGGGAATTCGAGGGGGAAGCCGCCGGCCTCGTAGACGCCGATCTTCACCTGCTCGGCGAGGGTGCGGAAATGCGAGTTGCAGGGCGTCAGCTCGCTGAAGGTGTTGCAGATGCCGATCACCGGCCGGCCGTCGAACTGGTCGTGAGGCACGCCCTTGCCCTTGACCCAGCTGCGGTAGGCGAAGCCGTCGCGGTCCTGGCGGCCGAACCATTGCTGGCTGCGCAGCTCGCCGGGCTGCTTGCGCGGCTTCTTCGTCTCACTCGTCTCAACTCTCCAGGGCCGTCATTCCTTGACCGAGCCGGTCAGCCCGGAGACGTAGTACTCGACGAAGAACGAATAGATGAAGGCGACCGGCAGCGAGCCGAGCAAGGCGCCGGCCATCAGCGGACCCCAATGGTAGACGTCGCCCTCGACCAGTTCGGTGACCACGCCGACCGGCACCGTCTTCACCTCCGACGAGGAGACGAAGGTGAGGGCATAGATGAACTCGTTCCACGACAGCGTGAAGGCGAAGATGCCGGCCGAGATCAACCCCGGCACCGCCAGCGGCAGGACGATCTTGGTGAGGATCTGCCAGCGGTTTGCGCCGTCGATCAGGGCGCATTCCTCGAGCTCGTACGGGATCGAGCGGAAGTAGCCCATCAGGAGCCAGGTCGAGAACGGGATGAGGAAGGTCGGATAGGTGAGGATCAGCGCCCAGCGGGTGTCGAACAGGCCGAGCTGGTAGACGATCGCCGCCAGGGGAATGAACAGGATCGAGGGCGGCACCAGATAGGCAAGGAAGATCGACAGGCCCACCTGCTTGGAACCGCTGAAGCGCAGCCGCTCGATCGCATAGGCCGCGAACACCGAGCAGACCAGCGAGACGAAGGTCGCCACCACCGATACCAGCACGGTGTTCCACATCCACTGCGGATACGAGGTGTGGAACAGCAGCTTGTTGAAGTGGGCCAGGGTCGGACCGATGACCCAGAACGGATTGCCGGTGCGCGACAGCAACTCGTGGTCGGGCTTCACCGAGGTGATGCCCATCCAGTAGAACGGGAAAAGCAGGACGAACAGGAAGACGAGCAGCGGCAGGTAGATCGTCACGAACTTGCGCGACGGCGTCTCGAGATAGCTCATGCCGACGCTCTCGCCGGCCTGCGGCGAAGTCGCGGTGGGTGCTGCCGAGGTCATTTGTCCGCCCCGCCCTGCTGCCAGGCGCGCCGCTGCAGCCCGAAGTAGCTGAACATGATCGCCGCCAGCAGGAAAGGCACCATCGCGATCGAGATCGCCGCGCCCTCGCCGAGCGCACCGCCGGAGATCGCCCGCTGGAACGAGAGCGTCGCCATCAAGTGGGTGGCATTGAGCGGGCCGCCGCGGGTGATGACGTAGATCAGCTGGAAGTCAGTGAAGGTGAACAGCACCGAGAAGGTCATGACCACGGCGATGATCGGCGTCAGCAGCGGCAGCGTGACGTGGCGGAACTGCTGCCAGCGCGAGGCCCCGTCGATCGCCGAGGCCTCGTAGTACGAGGGCGAGATCGTCTGCAGGCCGGCGAGCAGCGTGATGGCGACGAACGGGATGCCGCGCCAGATGTTGGCGCCGATCACCGAGAGCCGCGCGTTCCACGGGTCGCCGAGGAAATCGATGTACTTGTCGATCAAGCCGAGCTTGACCAGGATCCAGCTGATGATCGAGAACTGGGCGTCGAATATCCACCAGAAGGCGATCGCCGAGAGCGCCGTCGGCACGATGTAGGGCAACAGGATGACGGCGCGGAAGAAGGTCTTGGCGCGGATGTTGCGATTGAGCAGCAGGGCCAGCCAGAGGCCGAGCGCAAACTTGATGACGCTCGCGACGAAGGTATAGAAAAGGGTATTGAAGAGGGCCAGTCGTGTGACGGCGTCGCCCCAGAGGAACTCGTAGTTCTCGAGCCCCACCCACACCCCCGTGCGGCCGACCTTGGCATCGGTGAAGCCGAGCCAGAAGCCGAGGCCCAGCGGGTACGTCAGGAACAGCAGCAGCAGAACCGCCGCGGGCAGCATGAACAGCAGCCCCAGCGCATTCCGATTGTTCTGCAGTCGTTCGAGAAAGGTCATCGAGAAGAACAAATTGGCCACGGCGCGCGGCTGCGAGCCGAGTCTGCGTTGAGGGACATGCAAGCCAAGCGAAGCATGATCCCTCGAACGAAGGCGGCGTTTGCGACGCTCTGGCCGCGGCTGGCCGCGGCCACGGCGCTCGTCAAACGCGGTAGTAGCGTTCGGCGCGCTTCTGAGCCCGCTCCATCGCCTCCTTCGGCGTCTTCGAGCCGCTGATCGCCTCGGCCACCATGTTGACGACGATGAAGTCCGCCGCCGCCCCCGCCGACGCGTACCCCAGCTTCCCGGCATAGCCCGCCGGCCGCAGGTTCTTGACCGGATCCCGATACGGCGTGTTCTTCGGATCCACGGTCCAGATCGGCAGGCTGGCGTAGCCGGCGAGCGGCGTCGCGATGTACGCGCCCGCGGCGGTGAGCCACGGATCGAACTGCTCCTTTTCCATCATGAAGCGCAGGAATTCCTTCGCCGCGTTCGGGTACTTGGTGTACTTCATGATCATCTGGTTGAAGAACAGATGCGACTCGGTCGGCACCCCGACCGGCCCGATCGGGTACGACGCATGCTGGATGTCGCTCTGGAGCTCCTTGACCTTCGGATCGGTCGAGTTCTTGGTCGCGTAGTAGATCGAGATGCCGTTGTTGGTCAGCGAGATCTGGCCGTCGAGGAACGCCTTGTTGTTGTTCGGGTCGAGCCAGGACAGCGTGCCCGGGATGAAGGTCGCGTACAGCTCCTTGCCGTACTCGAGCGCCTTCAGGGTCTCCGGGCTGTCGATCACGACCTTGTTGTTCTGGTCGACGAGCTTGCCGCCGAACGCCCAGATCAGCCAGTTGCACCACAGGCCGTCGCCGGTGGCGTTGCCGAGCGCCATGCCGCCCGGCGTGCCCTTGGCGTGCAGCGCCTTCATCAGCTTGAGGAAGCCGTCCGTGTCCTTCGGGAAAGCGTCGAAGCCGGCGGCCTTCACCATGCTCTCGCGGTAGACGAGCATCGCCCCGGCCGCGCCGAGCGGCACGCCGATCCACTTCTTGCCGTCCGGCTTCAGGAAGGCGTCGCATGCCGGGTACCAGCCGCCGTACTTCTTGCCGAGGTACTCGCACAGGTCGGTCACGTCGAGCAGCTTGTCCGGATAGAGGTTGGCGTCGTCGTTGGTCGACAGGATGATGTCCGGGCCGGCGCCGGTGTTGGCCGCGACCGCCGCCTTGGGGCGCACGTCTTCCCAGCCTTCGTTGTCGACGCGGACCTCGACGCCGGTCTTGGCGGTGAATGCCGCCACATTCTTCATGTACTGGTCGATATCGCCCTGGACGAACCGGCTCCAGCGCAGGACGCGCAGCTTGGCGTCCTTCTCGGGCTTGAAGGCCAGCGTCGCCGGCTGGCCGAAGGCATGGGGCGAGAACAGCGCGCCACCGGTGCCGAGGGTCGCGGCTGTCGCGACGCCGGCCGAGCTTTCGAGGAAGCGGCGGCGATTGAAGGAGGTCTTGTCTGTCATCGTCATGTCTCCGTGGGGAAGGTATCGGCGGGGGAAGGAAGGGTCAGGCGGCGAGCCGGTCGCCGCTGCGGGCATCGAACAGGTGGGCGCGACGCGGATCGGGAACGAGATGGATGGTGCTGCCCGGAGTGAAGTCGTGGCGCTCGCGGAACACCGCCGCCACGTCGGTCGTGCCGTGCCGGCAGGCGACGAAGGTGTCGGCGCCGGTCGGCTCGAGCACGACGACCTT
>DATCGH010000645.1:0-4598 GCA_036509055.1 Caldimonas sp. | reverse complement strand
GCTGAAGCCGGTGCTCAATGCCGTCTCGCTGCTGCACGACGGCGGCGTCTGGCACCAGAACATCGGTCCCGACAGCATCCTCCTCACGCCGGTCGGGCCGGTGCTGTTCGGCTTCGGCAGTGCCCAACAGACGATCGCCGCCCTGCTGCACACGCCGGCCGCGGCGCTCAAGCCCGGCTTCGCCGCGATCGAGCAGTACGGTCATGCCGCCGAGACCAAGCGCGGCGCCTGGACCGACCTGTATGCGCTGGCCGCGGTGGTCTACGCCGCGATCACCGGCCACGCCCCGGCTGCGGCCGCCGATCGCCTCGCCCAGGATCCGGTGCGGCCGCTTTCGGTCGTCGCCGCCGGCCTCTACGGCGAGCGCTTCCTGGCGGCGATCGACGCGGCGATGGCGGTCGAGCCCGAGCGCCGGCCGCAGGATCACCAGCAGTTCCGCTCGCTCATGGGCGACATCGATTCGCCGGCGCCGCTCGAGCTCGCGCCCCCCCGCGACCTGATGCACGAGCCCTTCGTCGGCGACGACGGCCCGCGCGAGATCACCGTTCCCGACCATCCGCTGCTGTCGATCGGTGATCCTGCCGCCAAGCCCGCGGCCGCCAAGGCCGTGGCCGCCGGCGCCGCCAAGACGGCGCAGCCGGAACGGCGCGCGGTGGCACGCAGCGCCGGCGAAGGCACGCCGTCGCAACCGGCGGCGCTGCCGCCGTCGTGGGTCGGCGGCACCCGCTCGGTCCGCAAGCTCTTCGGCAAGCGCGCGCTCTACGGGATCGTCGCCGGCACCGGCGCGCTGATCGGCATCGGCGCCCTGGCACTGCAGCTCTATGCCCGCCAGGCACAACGACCGGTCGTGGCGGCGCCCACGCCGGCCGCCTCGGCGCCTCTGGTCGCGCCGCCCCCCGTGGCCACCGTGGCCACGCCCGCCGCGGCGACACCGCCACCGACACCGCCGACGACGACGGCGGCGGCAACACCAACGCCGACGCCGACGCCAACGACAACCTCCGGGCGCAGCAGCCCGCCCGCAGCGGCGGCAGCGCCGACCGTTGCCGCGGCGCCTGCTGTCACCGGAACCGCGCCATCCCCCACGCCAACCGCCGCCCGACCCGCCACCCCCCCGGCCGCGCCGACCCGAGCGGCCGCCTTGCCGGACGACCTCGCACCGCCGGCGACCGCCGCCGAGCGCCAGGCGCGCTGCACCGAGATCCTGCAAAAGGCCTCGCTCGAGCGCATCACCGCTGCCGAAACCAACTACTTCAAGAGGGAGTGCAAATGAACGCCCCCGCCGCCTGCATGAGCGTCCGCCGACTTTCGACCGCCCTGTTCACGTTCTGCTGCGCCGCGCTCATCGCCGCCTGCACCCCTTTGAACGAGCCGCAGACCTTCGAGAAGGCCGCGGCCGCAGCGACCGACAACCTGGTCGGGCAGACCGGCAAGCTCCCCTCGTTCCTCGCCCGGATCGAGTCGACGCTGTCGAGCAAGGACTCCTCCACGCCGAAGAAGAGCATCGTCCTCGACCCGATGCTCGACATGATCACCGGCCAGCAGACCGAGACGACGCTGCTGTTCGAACGGCGGGTCACGCAGCGCATGGCGACGAAGTTCCCGCAGTTCGAGTTCCTGCCGTTCCAGTCGTCGAACCTGACCAAGGCACAGTACCTCCTGACCGGGACGATGACGCGCGTGCCCACCGCGGCCACGCCGACGGTGACCCTGAGCCTGGCCCTGACCGACATCCGCACCGGCCTGGTCGTGGCCCAGGCCTCGGCCCTGGCGAAGGAGGAAAACCTCGACAGCACGCCCTCGCGCTACTACAAGGACAGCCCGGTCCTGATCAAGGACAAGGTGGTCGAGGGCTACGCCAAGACGACGAGCACGCCGCCGGGGCAGAAGGCCGACCCGTACTACATGGAGCGGATCGGCGTCGCGACCGTGATCACCGAGGCGACGACGCTCTACAACGCGGAGCGCTACCAGGACGCGCTCGGCCAGTACAAGACCGCGCTGGCGACGCCGCAGGGGCAGCAGCTGCGCGCCGAGAGCGGCGTCTATCTCACCAGCATCAAGCTCGGCAACACGGTCGAGGCGGAGGCGGCGTTCGGCCGGATCGTCGCCCTCGGCATCGCCTACAACGAGCTCGGCGTGAAGTTCCTGTTCGCGCCCGGCAGCGTCGACTTCTGGGCCGACCCGAAGATCAGCGGCGCCTATCAGATGTGGCTGCGCCAGATCGCCCGCGGTGCGGTCTCGGCCGGCAGCTGCATGACGGTCGTCGGCCACACCAGCAAGAGCGGCCCGGCGGCAGTCAACGACGCGCTGTCGCTGAAGCGCGCGTCGACGATCAGGCAGAAGCTCGTCGCCGAACAGCCGGTGCTCGCCGGCAAGACCACGGCCGAGGGCATGGGCTTTCGCCAGAACATCGTCGGCAGCGGCACCGACAACAGCTTCGACGTCCTCGATCGGCGAGTAGAGTTCAAGATCGTGCCTTGCCGGTGAGGCCGACCGGGGTGTCGACTTGAGCCCGTCCGACGACGACGACGACCGAACCATCATCCGCCCGCCGACCCAGCGCGCGGCTTCCGCGCCGCTGGGCCACACGCTGCCGCTCGGCACCCAGCTTCGCGACTACGAGATCACCGGCCTGATCGGCGAGGGCGGCTTCGGCATCGTCTACCTGGCCTGGGACCATTCGCTGCAGCGCAAGGTCGCGATCAAGGAGTACATGCCGGCGTCGATGGCCTCGCGGGTCGCAGGCTCCTCGGCGATCGTGGTCAAGTCCGAGCGCCATCTCGATACCTTCAAGGCCGGCCTGAAGAGCTTCGTCAACGAGGCGCGCCTGCTCGCCCGCTTCGACCATGCGGCCTTGGTCAAGGTCTACCGCTTCTGGGAGGAGAACGGCACCGCCTACATGGCGATGCCGTTCTACGAAGGCCCGACCCTCAAGTCGGCCCTCGCGGCGATGGGCCAGGCGCCGAGCGAGGCGCAGCTGCGCGCCTGGCTGGCGCCGCTGCTCGACGCATTGACGGTGATGCACGCGGCCCAGTGCTTCCACCGCGACATCGCCCCGGACAACATTCTCCTCACCGCGACCGGACCGCTGCTGCTCGACTTCGGCGCGGCACGGCGCGTCATCGGCGACATGACCCATGCGCTGACGGTGGTGCTCAAGCCCGGCTACGCGCCGATCGAACAGTACGGCGACGTCGCCTCGATGACCCAGGGCGCGTGGACCGACATCTACGCGCTGGCCTGCGTCGTCTACTACGCGATCACCGGCAAGACGCCGACTTCCGCGGTCGAGCGGCTGATGGACGACCGGCTGCAGCCGATCGCGGTCGAGGCGAAGGGCCGCTACGGCGACGGCTTCCTTCGCGCCATCGATGCCGCGCTGGCGGTGCGGCCGCAGGACCGGCCGCAGAACGAGGCGCAGTTCCGCGCCCTGCTCGACATCGACCTGCCGGCCCCGCCGCCCTCGCCGCCGCTGAGCGGCTACGGCGCGCTGAGCCACGCGCCGTTCCCGGCGACGCGGGACAGCGGCTACTCGACCGTGCCGGGCACGCTCACCCCGGAACTGGCGACGCAGGTGCAGGCGCGCGCCGCCGAGCCGAAGACGCAAGTGCAGCCGCGCATCGCCGAGCCGAGCACGCCGGCGCAGCCGCGCGCCACCGCGCCGGCGATCGAGACGCCGCCGTCGATGGCCGCACCGGTCGCGCGGCAAGCGCCGGCACCGTCGTCCATGCGCCAGGGTCCGGAATCCGGCTCGACGCCACCGCCGCCGCGCGTCGCACCGCTGACTGTGGCAGCCGCTGCGCCCGCACCAACCGGGTCGAGCGCAGTCCGCAAGACGCTGGTCCTCGGCGCAGCGTCGCTGCTGGTCGTCTCGGGCCTCGCGTTCGGCATCTACTGGACGCTGCAATCCCGTGACGACGATGGGGCGAAGCCCGCCACGCCGGCGGCTTCAGCCCTTGCCGTGCCGGCCTCCTCAGCTGCACCCGTGGTCGTTCCGCCTGCTCCGGTCCCCGCATCTGCCGCGATGCCGGCGGTCGCGGTTCCCGAGGTCGCCTCGACGCCGGTCGCCTCGACGCCGGTCGCGCCGGCGGCGAGCGCCCTCGCCACGCCGACGACTCCGGTGGTGGTCGAAGCGCCGAAGCCGATCGCCGTCGAGCCCGCTGCCAAGGCGAGCGCCTCGCGCCGCGAGCCTGCGCCGGCGGCATCGGCACCGCCACCGCGTCCACGCCGCGAGCCGGCACGGGTCGAGACGCCGGCCGAGTCCCGTCCGACGCCGACCTACCCATCGGCCTATCCACCCGCGTCTCCCTCGACGAAAGGCACCAGGTGCAGTGATATTCTGCAAAAGGGCTCGCTCGAGCCACTGACCGCCGAAGAAGCGGCGTATCTGAAGAGGGAATGCCGATGACCTTCCTGTCGAACGCGAAGCGCGTGCTCGTGTCCGCCACCGCCGGGCTGTTCGGCGTCCTGGTGGGTTGTGCGGCGCCGCCGCAGGCCACCAACCTCAGCGACGAGCAGCCGTTCGACCAGGCCGTGGCGCAGGCCACCGACGGACTCGCCGCGCAGACCCAGAAGCTGCCCGCGTTCCTCGCCAA
>DATCGH010000644.1:0-5374 GCA_036509055.1 Caldimonas sp. | reverse complement strand
GCAGGCTGGGACGAGACGCTCGATACGCTCGCGGAGCGGTTCGCGGCGTGCATTCGCGCGCATGGGCCGGACAGCGTCGCCTTCTATGTTTCCGGCCAGCTCCTGACCGAGGACTACTACGTCTTCAACAAGCTGGCCAAGGGCCTGGTCGGCACCAACAACGTCGACACCAACTCGCGCCTGTGCATGAGCAGCGCGGTCGCCGGGTACAAGGCGACGCTCGGCGCCGACGCGCCGCCGTGCTGCTACGAGGACCTGGCACGGGCGTCGACGCTGTTCATCGCCGGCTCGAACACCGCGTTCGCCCATCCGGTGCTGTTTCGACGGATCGAGGACGCACGGGCCATGAACCCGGGGCTGCGCATCGTCGTCGTCGACCCGCGGCGCACCGAGACCGCCGAGGCCGCCGACCTGCACCTGCAGATCCAGCCCGGCACCGACGTCGCCCTGTTCCACGGCCTGCTGCACGTGATGCTGTGGGAAGGCTGGATCGATGCCGCCTACGTGGCCGCGCACACCCGCGGCTTCGATGCCCTGAAGCAGCGGGTGCGCGACTTCGCGCCCAAGGACGTCAGCAAGCTCTGCGGCATCGCCGAGCAGGATCTGGTGCAGGCGGCACGCTGGTTCGCCAACGTCGTGGACGACGGTCACCGGCGGCCGACGCTCTCGCTCTATTGCCAGGGGCTGAACCAGAGCACGAGCGGGACAATGAAGAACGCCGCCCTGATCAACCTGCACCTGGCCACCGGCCAGATCGGCAAGCCGGGCGCCGGGCCGTTCTCGCTCACCGGCCAGCCGAACGCGATGGGCGGGCGCGAGGTCGGCGGCATGGCCAACCTGCTTTCGGCGCACCGCGACCTCGGCAACGCCGCCGATCGCGCCGAGGTCGCGCGCCTCTGGGGCGTGGCCGACGTGCCGGCGCGGCCGGGCAAGACCGCGGTCGAGATGTTCGAGGCGGCCGCCGCCGGAGAGATCAAGGCGCTCTGGATCGCCTGCACGAACCCGGCGCAGTCGATGCCCGACCAGGCGATGGTGCGCCGGGCGCTCGAGCGCTGCGAGTTCGTGGTGGTGCAGGAAGCCTTCGCCACCACCGCCACCTGCGCCTACGCCGACCTGCTGCTGCCGGCGACCACCTGGGGCGAAAAGGACGGCACGGTGACCAACAGCGAACGGCGCATCAGTCGCGTCCGCCCGGCGGTCGCCGCGCCCGGCGAAGCCCGCGACGACTGGGCCATCGCCTGCGACTTCGCGCGCCGCCTGGAGGCTCGGTTGGGCCCGCGCCCGCAGGATGACGGGAGCTCGCTGTTCGACTACCCGGACCCGCGTTCGGTCTGGAACGAGCATCGCGAATCGACCCGCGGCCGCGATCTCGACATCACCGGCCTGAGCTACACGGGACTCGACGCCGCACCGGCGCTCTGGCCGTTCCCCGAAGGTGCCGCCGAAGGCGCGAAGCGCCTCTACGAAGACGGCGTCTTCGCCACCGACGATGGTCATGCGCGCTTTGTCGACGCGCCGTACGCGCCGCCGGCCGAGTTGCGCGACGCGCGCTTTCCGTTCGCCCTCAACACCGGGCGGTTGCGCGACCAGTGGCACGGCACCAGCCGCACCGGCTCGATCGGCCGGCTGTTCGGTCACGCGCCCGAACCGGCCCTGGAGATGAATGCCGCCGACATGGCGCGGCTCGGCCTGGCCGATGGCGACCTGGTCGCCGTCGCCTCGCGCCGTGGCCGGATCGTGCTGCCGGCGCAGCAGAGCGCCGCCCAGGCGCCGGCGCAGGTGTTCATCGCCATGCACTGGGGCGAGGAACTGCTGTCGGGCAGGGCGGCGGGAACCGCGGGTACAGGCGACGCGGGCGATGGCGAACGCCTCGCCGGCCTCAACGCCCTGACGCAGTCGGCCTTCTGTCCGCAATCGAAGCAGCCGGAGCTGAAGCAGGCCGCGGTCAAGGTCGAGAAGGCGGCGCTGCCGTGGCGGCTGCTGGCGCTCGCCTGGCTGCCGGAAGACCGGGTGCTCGCGGTCCGCGAGGCCTTGCATCCGCTGCTGCGCGACTTCGCCTTCGCGCAATGCGTGCCGTTCGGCCGGGAGCGGAGCGGCGTGCTGTTCCGCGCCGCCGCCGCCGAGGCGCCCGCAGCGTCGATCCTGGAGGCGATCGAGACCCAGCTCGGCCTGGATGACGACCGCTCGCCCCGAGCCGGTCCGCGCCTGCACTACGCCGACCTGCGTCGCGGCCAGCGCCGGACGATGCGGCTTTCCGGCGCCGGGGCGACGACCCGGCTCGAGGGCTTCCTGCTCGCCGGCGACATCGCCGCCGAAGCCTGGATCCGGCCGCTCTTGCAGGAGGAATTGCCGGCCCAGCCCTACGGCCGCTCGCTCCTGGCGGGCGGCGCGAAGCCGCCGCTGCCGGTGGCGGCGCGCGGCCGGCAGATCTGCAGCTGCTTCAACGTCAGCGAGCGCGAGATCGCCGCCTGCCTGCACGGGCTGAGCGCGCCGGCCGAGGCGATGCTGAAGGGCCTGCAGGCGGAGCTGAAGTGCGGCACCAACTGCGGCTCCTGCCTGCCCGAGCTGCGCCGCATCGTTGCTGCCGTGCCGGCGGCTCGCGAAGCCCAGGCCGTCGGGGAGCCGTCGTGACCCCGGTCGCGATCCCGCGGGTCCAACTGGTCGGCGCCGGCCCCGGCGATCCGGAGCTCCTCACCCTGAAGGCCGTGCGCGCGATCCGCCAGGCGACGGTGCTGCTCGTCGACGACCTGGTGGGCGAGGGCGTGCTGCGCTACGCCCGGCGCTCGGCGCGCATCGTCCACGTCGGCAAGCGCGGCGGCTGCGCCAGCACGCCGCAGGCGTTCATCGAGCGGCTGATGGTGGCCGAGGCGCGGCGCGGCGAACGCGTCGTCCGCCTGAAGGGCGGCGATCCGTTCGTCTTCGGCCGCGGTGGCGAGGAAGCGGCAAGCCTCGTCGCCGCCGGCCTCGACGTCGAGGTGGTGAACGGCATCACCGCCGGCCTCGCCGCGGCCACGTCGATCGGCGTGCCGCTCACCCACCGCGACCATGCGCACGGCGTCGTCTTCGTCACCGGCCATGCCCGGCACGACGCCGCGTGCAGGGCGATCGACTGGCCGACGCTCGCCGCCGCCGCTGCGCAAGGCCTGACGCTGGTGATCTACATGGGCATCGCCACGATCGAGGCGCTGCAGGCCGGACTCCGCGGCGCGCTCCCGCCCGGCACGCCGGTCGCCGTCGTGCAGGGCGCCAGCCTGCCGACGCAGCGCCAGGCGTTCTGCACCCTGGCCACCCTGGCCGAGACGGTGGCGAACACCGGCCTCGGCAGCCCGTCGATCATCGTCGTCGGTGACGTCGCCCGGGCGGCGCTGCTCGCCTCGGCTCAGACGGAGGACGCCCGTCGCGCCTCGTAGGCCTTGAGATGGGCGTAGGCGACGCGCAGCAGCGAGGGCGGCCCCGGCTCGGTCGCGGCGGGGGCGCGACGCAGCAGGTCGCCGATCACATGGTCCGCCTCGACCGGCGCGCCGCGCTCGATGTCCTTCAGCATCGACGCCGAGATCGCCGAGCCGGCCGCGGTCAGGATCGCGCGGTAGCGCTCGATCGCCGCCGGCCGCGGCGCGAAGCCGTTGGCCGCGGCGATGGCGCGGCATTCCTCGAGCAGCTGCTCGCTCAGGTCGGCCGCGCCGGCGGCGACGATGTCGCCGATGCTGGCGCGCATCAGGCAGGTGATCGCCGCCGCCGCGGCGATGAAGACCCACTTCTCCCAGAGCTCGAGCAGCATCTGCGACGAGGCCCGCGCCTCGAACTTCGCGCCGGCGCAGTCGCCGAGGATCTCCGCGACCCGCGCCGAGGCCGTGCCGTCGAGCTCGCCGAAGACGAGGACGTGGAAGTCGTTGAAGTGCTGCACCGTGCCGGCGGCGTCGAGCGCGGCCGAGATCATGCAGAGGCCGCCGAGCACCCGCTCGGCACCGAAGCGCTGCTGCAGGGCGTCGAAGTGGCCGAGGCCGTTCAAGAGCGGCAGGATCGCCGTCTGCGGGCCGACCGCGGGCGCGAACGACGCCATCGTCTCGGCCAGGTCGTAGGCCTTGCAGGCAACGACGACGACGTCGAACGGCGTCTTCAGGTTCTCCTTCAGCACGAACGGCGGCGCCGCCAGGGTGGCGTCGCCGAAGCGGCTCTTGATCACGAGGCCGGTGCGGGCCAACGCCTGCGCCCGGGCCGGGCGGAGCAGGAAGGTGACGTCGCGGCCGGCCTCGAGCAGCCGGCCGCCGAAGTAGCCGCCGAGGGCACCCGCTCCCACGACCAGATAGCGCATGTCTGTAGCTCCCGAGATTGCCGACATGGCAATGTAGTGACAAGCGCACCGGCTTGCAGGAAGGTGCGGGCTCCTCGTCCTAAACTGGACGCATGAACGTCGATCTCGGAGCGGGGACGCCGGTGCTGGTCGTCGGCGCGGGCATCATGGGCGCGGGCATCGCCCAGGTGGCGGCGCAGGCCGGGCACACGGTGCGGCTGTTCGACGCCCGCGAAGGCGCTGCCGCCGCGGCCTGCGCCAAGCTCGAGCAGGCGCTCGAAGGCCTGGTCGCCAAGGGCAAGCTCGACGCCGAGCAGGCGAAGGCGACCGCCGCCCGCATCCGCGCCGTCGACCGGCTCGACGACGCCGCCGGCGCCGGCCTGGTGGTCGAGGCGATCATCGAGAACGCCGAGGCCAAGCGGGCCCTGTTCCGCGAGCTCGAGGCCAAGGTCGATGTGCGCTGCGTCCTCGCCTCCAACACCTCGTCGATCTCGGTCACCGCGCTCGCCAACGGCCTGAAGGCGCCGGGCCGCTTCGTCGGCATGCACTTCTTCAACCCGGTGCCGCTGATGAAGCTGGTGGAAGTCGTGTCGGGCCTGGAGACCGAGCCGGCGGTGGCGCAGGCGATCTTCGAGCTCAGCCAGCGCTGGGGCAAGACGCCGGTGCACGCCCGCTCGACGCCGGGCTTCATCGTCAACCGGATCGCCCGCCCGTACTACGCCGAGACCCTGGCGCTGCTGCTCGAGCGCGCCGCCGAGCCGGCGGTGATTGACGCGTGCCTGCGCGGCGGCGGCTTTCGCATGGGGCCGTGCGAGCTGATGGACCTGATCGGCCACGACACCAACTTCGCGGTGACCGAATCGGTGTTCGCCGCCAACTTCTTCGACAAGCGCTTCGCGCCGTCGCTGGTGCAGCGCGAAATGGTCGACGGCGGTCTGCTCGGGCGCAAGTCCGGGCGCGGCTTCTTCGCTTATCCGGCCGCGGCGGCGATCTTCGAATTGAGCAAGCGCTGGGGCAAGACGCCGGTGCACGCGCGCTCGACGCCGGGCTTCATCGTCAACCGCATCGCCCGCCCGTACTACG
>DATCGH010000643.1:0-3550 GCA_036509055.1 Caldimonas sp. | reverse complement strand
CGAGGCCATCGAGAAATCGGCGCCGAGCGTCAACGGCGTCTGGCTCAGAACCGTCGCGGTGGTGTTGTCGACCGCGAGCAGCGCCCCGGCGGCATGCGCCCGCGCCGCCAGGGCCTCGATGTCGACGACGTCGAGGCTCGGATTGCTCGGCGTCTCGACGAACACCAGCTTGACGCCGCCGAAGTCGGCGCTTGCCATCTGCGGCGTCGACAGCAGCCGGACGGTGACGCCCCAGCGCGCGAGATAGGTCTGGGCGTAGGAGCGGGTAGCGAAATAGCCGTCGTCGGGCAGGACGATGGTGTCGCCGGGCTGGACGAAGGGCGTCAGCACGGCGGCGGTTGCGGCGACGCCGGAGGCGAAGGTCAGCGCCGGGCCGCCTTCGAGCCGGGCGATCGCCTCCTCGAGCGCCGACCAGGTCGGGTTGTCGAAGCGGCCGTACTGGTACTTCACGCCGGCCTGGTCGCCCGGCAGGTGGAAGGCGCTCGCGAACACCGGGCCGGCGACGAAGGGGGCGCCGGTCTCGCGTTCGTCGCTGCCCGAATGCAGGCCGAGCGTGGCGGGGGAAAGAGCAGAAGTCATGGCGAGGGCCCGTTCGTGTCGAGCCCCTAGTGTGCCGATACCGGCACGTCCCTGCGCCTGCACCTCAGGGCAGGGCCATGGCACGATCGAGGGAGAAGCGGCCGCTGCCCCGGGCGGCCAGGAGCAGCAGCGGCGCGGCCCAGGAGAGATGCGTCGGCCAGGCATCGGGGTAGACGAAGATCTCGATCACCGCCGTCATACCGAGCAGCGCGAGGGCGGCAAAGCGGGTGCAAAGGCCGAGCGCCAGCAGCAGCGGGAAGAGATGCTCGGCGTAGGCGGCCGCATGCGCCGCCAGCGTCGGGTCGACAAGGGGCAGACGGTATTCGTCGCGGAACAGGCCGACGGCCGTGCCGGTCACCGTCAGCCAGCCTTCGACCTTGGTCCGGCCCGACTGAAAGAAGACGGCGGCGATGCCGATCCGGCTGACGAGCAGCACGAGGTCGAGCCCGAGCCAGCGTTCCAGGCCGGCCGCTACGACGGTCCAGCCTCGGCGGATCGGATGCGTGCTCATGGCTCTCTGCTCTCGAGGCGGGTGAAGGCGCCGGCAGCGACCAGCGCTGGCAGCCAGCTATCGTTGCCAACGACGGACCCGGCCGGAAAGGCGCGCTCGACGGCGATAGCGAACGACCGACCTTGCGCGCACTCGTCGAGAAACACGGCCGCGCCGGGACGCGTGAGCAGCGCCGCCTCGCCGCGCCAGTCGAGCGGGTCGTCGAGCCGCGCGTGCTCGCGATGGCGGCGCCAGACGGTGAAGATCGGCAGCTCGGGAGAGTTCAGCCAGCGCGCGGCCGAATGCGGCACGAGCACGGTATCGAGAAGCTCCATCGGCGACAACGCGGCGAGCGACGCCGCCGCCAGCACCGGTGCGTCGGCGGCGAGATGGGCCTCGGTCCAGGCGCGGTCGAGCCGGGCGACGCCGTCCAGATAGGCCAGCCCGGTCGCCGGCTCGAGCGCCGCCAGGAATTCGGCGAAGCCTTCGCCGTAGGCGGCGAGGCTGCCGTCGCGCGGCAGGTGGGCGCGGGCGAACCGGCCGGCCACGGCCTCGAACCATTCGCCGCCGACCAGCGTCGCGACGGTCGGATAGTTGGCGGCGAGGGCGTCGATGCAGCCGCGCAGCACGGTGTTGCGGTAGACCGCGAAGCCCGGCTGCACCGCGAGTGCCTGCGCGGCGGGCGAGATCGCCTCGCCAAGCAAGGCCGCGGCGAAATCGCGCTGGAAATCGTCGAGGCTCGAAGGCGTCGGCATGCGGGCTCGCCTCAGAGCGCGGCGACCACGGGCGCGAGCCGCTCGTGCGCATGGTCGCGCTCGGCGAGCAGCTGCGCGAACGGCGGCAGCTCGGCGTCGCGCTCTATCAGGGTCGGCCGTGCTCCCGCCCGCGCCACGAAGCGTTCGAACAGCGCCCAGACCGGCGCGGCCACCGGCGCATCATGCGAATCGATCAGCAGACGCTCGCCGAGCTTCGGATCGGCGCGATGGCCTGCGAGGTGGATCTCGACCACCCGCTCGGCCGGAAAGGCGTCGACATAGTCCTCGGCCGAGAAGCCGGTGTTGCGGGCGCTGACATGGACGTTGTTGAGGTCGAGCAGCAGGCCGCAGCCGGTCCGGCGCGCGATCTCGGCGAGGAAATCGATCTCGCTCCACGCGTGGCCCTCGATCGCCAGGTAGTGCGAGAGGTTCTCCAGGGCGATCGGCCGGCCGAGCGCGTCCTGCACCCGGGCGACGTGGGCGCAGACCGTGACGAGCGCTTCGCCGTTGCGCGGAAAGGGCAGCAGGTCGGGCAGATAGTGCGGGCCGCGCCGCGACCAGGCGAGATGCTCCGAGACCAGCGCCGGCTCGACCCGCCGCACCAGCGCCGCGAGGCCGGCCAGCGTCGGCGCATCCGGCGGCTCGACGCCAGCGAGCGACAGCGAAACGCCATGCAGCGACAACGGATGGGTAGCGCGGATCGCTTCCAGCCAAGCCAAGCGCGGCCCGCCGGCGACCAGGTAGTTCTCGGCGTGGACCTCGAACCACAGGCCCGGGGCCGGGCAGGCGAGCGCCTCCTCGAAATGGTCGGCCTTGAGGCCGAGTCCGGCCGTCAGGGCGTGCACGCGGCGCCCGGCGGAGGAAGGCCGCTCAGGCCTTGGGCGTGAGCGAGCCGTTGCCCTTGGGCGTCTTCATCGCCGTGCAGGTGCCCTTGGGAACGGCCTTCCACGAATTGCCCTGGTAGTCGACCTTCGACGTGCCGGCGCAGGTGGTGCCGGCGCCGGCAGCGCAGTCGTTCTTGCCGGCGAGGGCGACGCCGTAGCACTTCTCGGTATCGGTGGCGGTCTTGTCGTCCGCCTTCTTCTCGTCGGCGGCGAGGGAAGGGCCGGAGAGGGCGGCAAGGGCGGCGGCGGCAAAGGCGAGCGAGCGAACGTTCATCGATGAAGCTCCGGGCGGGTGGGTGAAAGCCCCGCCTGCAGTTCTACCGCAGTCGGGCGCCGTTCCGTAGTTCGCATCGGGGCGGCGGGGGCTTACAGCTTGGCGCCGACTTTTTTCATGAGAGTCCGATCGCGCCGCGGGAAGCCGGACGCCGGCTATCCTGTGATCGCACA
The DNA here is from genome assembly GCA_036509055.1 of Caldimonas sp. GTDB lineage: Bacteria > Pseudomonadota > Gammaproteobacteria > Burkholderiales > Burkholderiaceae_C > Schlegelella_A. The sequence continues at coordinate 395 of DATCGH010000643.1, read as the reverse complement.
ATTCGCCTGGCGGCGCCGCGCGGCCGCTCGCAGCGCCACCCACCCTGTTCGCCATGAGTGAGATCGAGCTCAAGTTCGGTGTTCCGCCAGCGCGCGCCGGCGTGATCGACGCGGCCTTGCGCCGGGCAGCAGGACGCCGTCAGACGATCGAGTCGCGCTACTTCGACTCGCCCGACCACCGCCTCGCCGAGGCCGGGCTGTCGTTGCGCCTGAGACGCAGCGCCGGGGTCTGGGAGCAGACGCTCAAGGCGCCGGCCGAAGGCCTGGGCGAACGCCTCGAGGAGACCGTTCTCCGGCCGGGTCGCTGGGGGCCGGGAGGCCCGCCGCTCGACCTCGCCCTGCACGACCACACGGCGGCAGGCAAGCGGCTGCGCGACGCCCTGGGCCCGGGCGCC
>DATCGH010000642.1:0-3151 GCA_036509055.1 Caldimonas sp. | reverse complement strand
TTCATGCCCTTCTTCGACGCGCGGTGCAGCGTGTCGTTGGGCAGATCGTCGCTGACCCAGTCGCGCGCGTGGTTGGTGAACCAGAGGTCCTTGGTGCGCGGGTCCCAATCGAAGCCGACCGAGTTGCGCACGCCGCTCGCGTAGATCTCCAGCACGCCGGTCTTGGGATCGACGCGGTTGATCGTCGCTTGCGTGTAGCCGGGCATGACGATGTTGCCCGGCGCGCCGACGTTGAAGTAGAGCTTGCCGTCGGGGCCGGCGGCGAGGAATTTCCAGAAGTGGCCGGGCTGCTGCGTGGGATCGAGGTTGTCGATCACCAACTTCGCCTCCGGCGGGTTGGCGAGCCGATCCTCGATGCCCTCGTAGGCGGTGATGCGGTGGCGCTCGGCCACGTAGAGCGTGCCGCTGTGGAAGGCCACGCCGTTCGGCGAGTTCAGGCCCTTGAGGATCTTGAAGACCGAGCGCTTGCCGTCGCGGTCGACGATCGCGTAGACGTCCTTGAGGTTGCGGTTGCTGACGAACACCGTGCCCTTGTCGCCGAGGGCGAGCGAGCGCGCCTCGGGGATGCCGTCGGCATAGATCTCGACCTTGAATCCGGCGGGGACCTTGAGCTTGTCGACGGGGAGCTCGCTCGCCGGGCGGCCGGTGAGGATGGGGGCGAAGGGGTGGAGCGTGGAGGCGGCTTGGTCGGGGGAGCGACCTTGTTGCCAGGCGGGGGCGGGGGCCGCTGGGGGAGCCGGGGTCTGTGCGCAGACGGATCCGGCGAGCCAGAGGCCTCCAAGCATCGCCAATGTTCCGTAGCTTCGCCGCGTCGCCGTGCGACGACTGGGTGCTCGAGTCATGGGAGTCTCCTGCCTGTTGTGATGTTGGCCGCCGATTCTGCGCCGACAAGGCCGCGTTCCCGCAGGGCTCGGCCACTTTGGCATCGTGCAGACGCCGGTGCCGAAGACTTCAGCGCTGCGCCTTGTCCTTGGCGTTCTGAGCCTCGATCATTTCCCGCGCCGACTTCCAGTCGCTCTCGCTCCACTTGCGCAGCTCATAGAAGTTGCCGCCGTTGGCCAGCGCCCCGGCCCCATCCATGAAGATGCTCTGCCCCGTCAGCCAGTCACACTGACCCGGCGCCATCAGAAACGTCGCGAGGTTCTGCAGCTCGCTCATCCGTCCGGGACGCGCCATCGGATTCGTCTCGCGCATCCGCGCCCCGGGCTCCTGGCCGGGACTGAGGCGCTTGCTCATGCCTTCGGTAGGGATCTCGCCGGGGCCCACCGCATTCAGCCGGATCCCGTAGCGCGCCCATTCGATGGCGAGCGACTTGGTCATCACCTCGATGCCGGCCTTGCTCATCGCCGAGGGCACGACGTAGGGTGAGCCGTTGTTCACCCACGTCACGATGATGCTCATGACGTTGCGGCACGGCTTCTCGGTCGTCCACTCGCCCGCCTTCGCTTCTGCGACCCAGCGCTTGCCGACCGCCTGGGTCACATAGAACGAGCCGTGGAAGACGATGTTGGCGATCGCGTCGAAGCCGCGCGACGACAGGCTTTCGGTGGGGGAGACGAAGTTGCCGGCGGCGTTGTTGATCAAGCCGGTCAGGCCGCCCGACTGCCAGAGCGCCTCGACCATCGCGTCGACGGCGTCAGCGGCCCGAATGTCGACGCCGAAGGTGTCGATGCGGCGCTCGGGAAACTGCAAGCGCCAGGCCTCGGCGGTGGCGTCGCACACCGCCTTGCGGCGGCCACAGATGGCGACGTCCGCACCGAGGCGCAGGAACTGCTCGGCCATCGCCTGGCCGAGGCCGGTGCCGCCGCCGGTGACGAGGATTCGCTGGCCGGCCATCAGGTGCGGGTCGAACATGGTCGTGCTCCTTGGGTTGGAGGTCGAAAGAACGAAGCCGGCGTCAGGGCGACGCGCAGGTCGGCCGGGCGCAGGCCGACGATCCCGGCGCGGCGCCTGCCCAGAGCTTGCCGTAGGTATCGCGCTGGCACTGGTAGCGGGCCTGGATCTCGCCGATCTTCTGCTCGTGGCCGCGCAGCACCTTGGTCAGGCCCACGAACTGGGCGTCGCTCGTGTCGAGCTTGGTCTGGAGCCACGCCGGCACCGGCTTGTTCTCGTAGGCCGCGCGTTCCTTGTCGAGGGGCTTGCGTTGCGCCGCCAGCTCGTAGTAGCGCTTGTAGCCGACGCGAATCCCGTTCACCACCGGCTTGAGGGCCGCCAGCTGCGCCCGGCGATGCGCGGCCTCCTCGGGGTAGCGCTTCAGGAACTGCTTTTCCTGGCGGATCGTTTCCCTGCGCTCCTTGGCGTCGAGCGCGCAGGGCGGCTTCTTCGACGACGACGGGGGCGGCGTTGCCGTGAGGGCTGCGGCCGACATGCCGACCCACCCGGCCAGGACCCACGCGCAGCGCAGAAAGTGGTTGATCCTCATCCCCCCATTCTCATCCCCGGAAGACCGCGCTGCCATCGCAGCCGTCCCCGTCTGCCGCCCCCGCCTTCTAGAATTCCAAATTCACCCCCCCATCGCTCCAGGATTCCCCATGCCTCTCGTCTCCATGCGCCAGCTGCTCGATCACGCCGCCGAGCACGGCTACGGCATCCCCGCCTTCAACGTCAACAATCTCGAGCAGGTCCAGGCCGTCATGACCGCGGCCGACGAGGTCGGCGCCCCGGTCATCCTCCAGGCCAGCGCCGGCGCCCGCAAGTACGCCGGCGAGCCCTTCATCAAGCACCTGATCGAGGCGGCGATCGAGTCGTGGCCGAAGGTGCCGCTGGTGATGCACCAGGACCACGGCCAGAGCCCGGCCGTCTGCCAGAGCGCCATCGACCTGGGCTTTTCCTCGGTGATGATGGACGGCTCGCTCGAGGCCGACGGCAAGTCGATCGCCTCCTACGACTACAACGTCGACGTCACCAAGAAGGTGGTCGGCATGGCCCACGCCCGCGGCGTCACGGTCGAGGGCGAGCTCGGCTGCCTGGGCTCGCTCGAGACGATGCGCGGCGACAAGGAAGACGGCCACGGCACCGAGGCCACCATGACCCGCGAGCAGCTCCTCACCGACCCGGAGCAGGCCGCAGACTTCGTCAAGAAGACTCAGCTGGACGCCCTGGCCATCGCCATCGGCACCAGCCACGGCGCCTACAAGTTCACCCGCAAGCC
>DATCGH010000641.1:0-5208 GCA_036509055.1 Caldimonas sp. | reverse complement strand
CTTGGTGTCGGTGAGCAGCTCGTAGAGAACGACGCCGAGCGAGAACACGTCGGTGCGCCGGTCGCCCGGCTCCTTTCGCACCTGCTCCGGCGACATGTAGTAGGGCGAGCCGGCCCCGTTCATCGCCTGGCCGCTTTCGCGCTGATGGGTGATGCGGGCGATGCCGAAATCGAGCACCCGCGGCTGGGTTCGGCCGACCATGAAGATGTTGGCCGGCTTGATGTCGCGGTGGATCACGCCCTTGGAGTGGGCGAAGGCGAGCGCGTCGGCAACCCGGCGGATGATCAGCGCCGCCTGCGCCGGCGTCGCCCGCCAGCCCTCCTGGCGAAGCTGGCGCAGGTCGCGGCCCTTGAGCAGCTCCATCGCGATGTAGGCGCGGTCGTCGCTGATGCCGGCGTCGAAGACGGTGACGATGTGCGGATGGCTGAGGCCGCCCGCGGCGCGCGCTTCGTTGATGAAGTGCGCGTTGAAGGACTCGCGCTCGTCTTCCTTGATCTCGACGTTGAGGGTCTTGACCGCGATCAGGCGCGAGAGCAGCGGATCGTGGGCGGCGAACACGGTGCCGAGGCCGCCGGCGCCGAGCTGGTACTTGAGCGCATAGCGGCCGATGTGGCCGATGGTCGGCATCGCTCGCTCCGCGGGCGTTGCGACCAGGCCGTTGAAGCCCGGCGAAGTCGGTCGGCTGCCGCTGTCGGAGTCGCTCCACAGGGCGACCCCCGGGACGCTCTGCGGCGAGCTCGGGACCGAATCGCCGGGTACAGCGGGCGGAGTGGTACTGCTGCTCACGCCCGCCAGCTTAAGTGAGGCGGCAGGGGCCGGAGTGTGGAAAAGGTGTCGTAGCGAACGTTCGTAACACAAGCTCACCATTCGACGTGCACCGACATCGGGCTTTTGCCCGTATTCGAGGCTTCAGCTGCGTCGGCCGCGGGCCGCCTCGACCTCGACGCTGCGCAACGCGGCCGCGGTCTTGTCGAGCACGCCGTTGACGTACTTGTGGCCGTCGGTGCCGCCGAAGCTCTTGGCCAGCTCGACCGCCTCGTTGATCGCCACCTTGTACGGGATGTCGATGCAGTGCTGCAATTCGTAGCTGCCGATTAGGAGCACCGCGTGCTCGATCGGCGACAGCTGCTCGGTCTTGCGGTCGAGGTGCGCCGAAAGCTGCGCGTCGAGCTCGCTGCGCTCGCGGATGCAGCCGTGCAGCAGCATGTCGAAGTGGGCCGCGTCGCACTGCTCGAAGCCTTCGCGCTCGCGCACGTGGGCGTCGACCACGCCAGCATCGGCACCGCCGATCAGCCACTCGTACAGGCCCTGGAGCGCGAACTCGCGCGACTTGCGACGCGCCGACACGGCGCCGCCGCGCCGGCGGCCGTCGCCCCTGGGCTGGCGCGCGCGTGGTCGCGCCGCGCCGCCCTCGGGCTGGCCGGCCGGGCGATCGGGGTCGTCGCTCACGACCAGTCGTCCAGCAGGTTCGCCATCTCGACAGCGACCTGCGCGGCGTCGCGACCCTTGTCCTCGGCGCGGGCTTCGGCCTGGGCCTCGGTTTCGCAGGTCAGGACGGCGTTGGCGATCGGCAGGCTGTGGTCGAGGCCGACGCGCGTGACCGCGGCGCCGCTCTCGTTGGCCACCAGCTCGAAGTGGTAGGTCTCGCCGCGAATGACGCAGCCGATCGCGATCAGGGCGTCGAACTCGTCGCTCTCGGCAAGCGCGGCCAGGGCGACGCCGATCTCGAGCGCGCCCGGCACCCGCACCAGGGCGATCCGGTCGGCAGCGACGCCGAGCGCCGCGAGCTCGACCTTGCAGGCCGTGGCGATCCGGTCGGTGATGCCGGAGTTGAAGCGCGCCTGGACGATACCGATGTGGAGATCGCGACCGTCGAGGCGCGCGGCCTCGCCGCGGTCAGCGTTGCGCATGCGTCGCGGCGGTGGTGGCGGCGACGACCGGCGGCTCGTCTTCGACGAAGCCGCTCACTTCCAGGCCGTAGCCCGCCATGCTCGGCATGCGGCGCGGGCTGCCGAGCAGCTTCATCTTCGCGACCCCCAGGTCGCGCAGGATCTGCGCGCCGACGCCGTAGGTCCGAAGGTCGAGCGGCTGCGGCGTGCGCCGCGCACCGCGGGCGCGGGCCAGCACCTGCGGCAGCAGGGTCGCGGCGTCCTCGCCGCAGTTGAGCAGCACCGCGGCGCTGCGCTCGCTTTTCTGCAGCGCGGCCAGCGCCCGCGGCAGCGGCCAGGAGTGATCGGACGGGCCGGCGTCGAGCAGGTCGAGGACCGAGAGCGGCTCGTGCACCCGCACCAGCACCTCGTCGGCGCCGGTCCAGCGGCCGCGCGTCAAGGCCAGGTGCAGGCCGCCGGTCTTGTCGGTGTAGACGGTGCAGTCGAACTCACCTTGCGGCGTGAGCATCTTGCGGGTGCCGGCCCGCTCGATCAGCGATTCGTTGCGGCTGCGGTGCTCGATCAGGCTGGCGATCGTGCCGATCTTCAGGCCGTGCTGCTCGGCGAAGGCGATGAGGTCGGGCAGGCGCGCCATCGTCCCGTCGTCGTTCATGACCTCGCAGATCACGGCGGCGGGGGCGAGCCCGGCCATGGCGGCGAGGTCGCAGCCGGCTTCGGTATGGCCGGCGCGCATCAGCACGCCGCCGTCGTGTGCCTGCAGCGGGAAGATGTGACCGGGCTGCACCAGGTCGCTGGCGCGCGCGTCCTTCTTCACCGCGGCCTGCACCGTGCGCGATCGGTCGGCGGCGGAGATGCCGGTAGTGACGCCGCTCGCGGCCTCGATCGAGACGGTGAAGGCGGTGCCGTGCTGGGCGCCGTTCTTCGCCGCCATCGGCGGCAACTGCAGCCGTTCGCAGCGCTCGCGGGTGAGCGTGAGGCAGATCAGGCCACGGCCGAACTTGGCCATGAAGTTGATCGCTTCGGGGGTGACGTGGTCGGCGGCGAGGACCAGATCGCCTTCGTTCTCGCGATCCTCCTCGTCGACGAGGATCACCATGCGGCCGGCGGCCAGCTCGGCGACGAGCTCGGGAATGGGGGCGATGGCCATGGCGAAATTGTAGGCGTTGGGGGGAGTCAGGCCGGGCGCGGGGCCATGCCGAGCATGCGCTCGACATAGCGGGCGATCAGGTCGATCTCGAGGTTGACCCGGCGCCCGACCGCGAGGCCGCGCAGGCTGGTGTTCTGCACCGTGTGCGGTATCAGGTTGATGCCGATCGCACAGCCGGAAGCCCGGTCTTCGACGCTGTTGACGGTGAGGCTGACGCCGTCGACCGCAACCGACCCCTTGACCGCGAGAAAGCGCGCCAGCGCCGCCGGCGCCTCGACCTCGAGCGCCCACGATTCGCCGAGGCGCTCGAAGCGCGTGACGCGGCCGACGCCGTCGACATGGCCGGAGACGAGATGGCCATCGAGGCGGGCGTCGGCGCGCATCGCCTTTTCGAGGTTGACCTCGCCGGCGGCGGCCAGGCCGGCGGTCTTGTCGAGGCTTTCGGCCGAGATCTCGACATGGAATCGGCGCGCCGCGGGCTCGAGTCGGACGACGGTCATGCAGGCACCGGACAGGGCGATGCTGTCGCCGAGACCGACGTCGTCGAGAAAGCCCGGCGGTGCCTCGATCGCGAGCGCCTTGCCGAAGGCCGCGCCCGCGCCGAGCGGCTGCGCTTCGACGATGCGGCCGACGCCGCTGACGATGCCGGTGAACATGGGGCGATTGTCGCTGCGGCGCACAGGCCTCAGCGTCGCGAAGGCGTCAGCGCCGCGGACGCAGCCGGAGGCGCAGGTCGTCGCCGACGCGGGCGACGTCGACGATGCGGAAGTCCAGGCTCTGTGCCAGCGTTTCGAACGGCCCGAGCGCGGCCAGGCCGCGGCCGCTGCCGAGGAGGCGCGGCGCGACATAGACGAGCAGCTCGTCGACCCCGCCTTCCTTGAGCAGCGAGGCGTTGAGCTTCTCGCCGGCTTCGACGTGCAGCTCGTTGATGCCGCGCGCGCCGAGGTCGGCGAGCATCGCGGACAAGTCGACCTTGCCGCTGGCGGAGGGGAGCAGCGCGACCTCGACCCCGCGCGCCTCCAGCTCGCCCCGCTTGGCCGCGTCGTCGATTGCCGCGTAGAGCAGCACCGATCCGGGCGCTCCGATGATGCGTGCCGACGGCGGCGTCTGCAACCGCGAGTCGACGACCACGCGCAGCGGCTGGCGGGCCGTGGGCACGAGCCGCACGTCGAGCCGCGGATCGTCGTCGAGCACGGTGCCGACGCCGGTGAGCAGGGCACCGGCGCGCTTGCGCCAGGCATGGCCATCGGTTCGCGCTGCCTCGCCGGTGATCCATTGGCTGACGCCGTTGTCGAGCGCGCTGCGCCCGTCGAGGGAGACTGCGGCCTTGAGACGGAGCCAGGGCCGACCGCGCTCCATGCGCGAGACGAAGCCGATGTTGAGCTCGCGCGCCTCGTCTTCGCACGGGCCGAAGACGGTGGCGATGCCGGCGGCCGCGAGGCGCGCGGCACCCTGGCCGGCGACGAGCGGATTCGGATCGCGCATCGCCATCACCACCCGCCCGACGCCGGCGGCGACGAGCGCATCGGCGCACGGCGGCGTGCGGCCGTGATGCGAGCAGGGCTCGAGGCTGACGACGACCGTCGCGCCGCGCACCTCGGCGCCGCGGGCGGCGGCATCGCGCAACGCCATCACCTCGGCATGCGGGCCGCCCGTTTCCTGGGTGTGGCCGCGACCGACGACGCGGCCACCGCGATCGACGATGACGCAGCCGACCCGCGGGTTGGGATCGGAGAGGCCGACCGCCTGGTCGGCGAGCGCGAGCGCCTCGCGCATGGCCTCGGCGAAGGCGTTCGGATCGGCGGTGGTCGGTGGCGATTCGTTCAAGGCGGCGTCGAGAGAGGTCAGGGCTGATGTGGCTGTGTGCCGGGACTCGCGGACAGCAAGCCGCCTGCGCTCGCGGCCGGGCAGGCCTGGTCGCCGCGCACGACCAGGAAATTCTGCGCCAGGAGCGAGCCGGCGACCTCGACGTAGTCCAGCGGATGCTCGATGTTCGCATCGATCGTGCCGGAGCCGTCGCCGTCCGTGACATAACGGCAGACACGGCGGTCGCCGCTGCCGCTGCCGACCGTCCAGCCCACGGGCAGGAGCGCGCTGCGTCCCGACCAGCGGCCGTCGGCACGCGGCGTGACGACGCAGCGGTAGGCGACGTGGCGGTCGCCGGTGTCAACC
>DATCGH010000640.1:0-5012 GCA_036509055.1 Caldimonas sp. | reverse complement strand
CAAGAGCTGGTTGAGCGTCTGCTCACGCTCATCGTTGCCGCCGCCGAGCCCGGCGCCGCGATGGCGGCCGACCGCGTCGATCTCGTCGACGAAGATGATGCAGGGCGCGCTCTTCTTCGCCTGCTCGAACATGTCGCGCACCCGCGCGGCGCCGACGCCGACGAACATCTCGACGAAATCGGAGCCGGAGATCGAGAAGAACGGCACCTTCGCCTCGCCGGCGATCGCCTTGGCGAGCAGGGTCTTGCCGGTGCCCGGAGGGCCGACCAGCAGCACGCCGCGGGGGATGCGGCCGCCGAGCTTCTGGAACTTCTGCGGGTCCTTGAGGAAGTCGACCAGCTCCTTCACTTCCTCCTTGGCCTCGTCGCAGCCGGCGACGTCGGCGAAGGTGGTGGTGTTGTTGGCCTCGTCGAGCATGCGCGCCTTCGACTTGCCGAAGCTGAAGGCGCCGCCTTTGCCGCCGCCCTGCATCTGCCGCATGAAGTAGATCCAGACGCCGATCAGCAGCAGGATCGGGCCCCAGGAGGCGAGGATCGAGAGCAGGAACGACGGCTCCTCGCGCGGCTTGACGTCGAACTTGACGTTGTTGTTGATCAGGTCGCCGACCAGGCCGCGGTCGAGGTAGGTCGCGGTGGTGCGAAGTTCCTTGTCGTCATTGGTCTTGGCGCGGATCTCGGTCGAGCCGCCCGGACCTTCCTGCAGCGTCACGCTGCGGACCCGCTTGCCGCGGACCTCTTCCAGGAAGTCGGAATAGCCGATCGCGCCGCCTTGCGCCCCGGTCCGTTCGAATTGCTTGAAAACGGTGAAAAGGACCAGTGCGATCACCAGCCAGACCGCAACCTTGGAAAACCATTGATTGTTCACCGTGACTCCATTTCAAGGGGTGGGCAAAGGGCCCGGCCGAGCCCCTGGCCGCTACCCACGGCATCTGCGGCCGATTTTAGTCGAGTCAACCCCCGGGCGCGTCCCGTATACCGCCCTGGAAATAAGGGCTACGCGTGAATATCCGACCCGGATGCACGCGGCTTGAGTCCGATACCCACGACGAAGGTTTCGGCTGATTTGGCCCGGGAGGCCTTGGGTTTGATCGGCTTGACGGTCCGAAACTCGTCCTTGAACCGCTTCACGAGCTGGCTGTAGCCGCTGCCGTGAAAGAGTTTGCAGACCAGGGCGCCCTCGGCCACCAGATGGGCCCGGGCGAACTCGATCGCCAGCTCCACCAGCTCGCTCATCCGGGCAGCGTCGGCCGCGGCGATGCCGGAGAGATTGGGGGCCATGTCGGAGAGGACGACGTCGACCTTGCGCCCGTCCAGGCGCGCCTCCAGCGCGGCCAGGACCTCGGGCTCGCGGAAGTCGCCATGGATGAAGTCGACGCCATCGACCGGCTCGAATTCGAGGATGTCGAGAGCGAGGATCCGGCCCTGGAGCGGGCCGGCCTCGTCGGCGCCCGCGGCGCTGCCACGCCCGAACTTGCGCCGCACGTACTGGCTCCAGGCCCCGGGCACGGCGCCGAGGTCGACGACGAACTGGCCCGGCCGCAGCAGGTGCAGCTGCTCGTCGATCTCCTTGAGCTTGTAAGCGGCACGGGCCCGGAAGCCCTCGCGCTGCGCCTGCTTCACGTAGGGATCGGTCAGGTGATCGTGCAGCCACGCCTTGTTCAGCTTCTTGCCCTTGCGCGCTGTCGCCATCGTCCCCGCCTTCCTCGCACCGATAATAGGGGCGTGACTGCCCTTCTCCTCTCCCCCGCCGAGCGCAAGCAGAAGCGCGCCGACGCCCATCACCTGAACCCGGTGGTCGCCATCGGCGCCGACGGCGCCACCGAGGCGGTCCGGCGCGAGCTCGACACGGCGCTCGGCGTCCACGGCCTGGTCAAGGTCCGCGTGTTCTCCGACGACCGCGCCGCCCGCGAGGCGTTGTTCGCCGAGCTGAGCGCGGCGCTCGGCGCGGCGCCGGTGCAGCACATCGGCAAGCTCCTGGTCTTCTGGCGCGAGCCCCGGCCGAAGGAAAAGGCCGAGCGCGAGGACCGGATGCCCGGGCCGAAGGTGGTCAAGGTGCTGAAGTTCTCGAAAAGCGGCAATCACCGGCCGCAGGTCAAGAAGGTCAAGGTCCTGGGCAACATGCGCCTGGCCGCCGGCGGCGAGCTGAAGCGCGCCCGAAAGCGCGCCACCAGCATCAAGAAGCTGCAGCAGGGCTGAGCGTCAGCCCGGCGGCGGTGCCGTGAGGCGCCAGGCCAGCGCCGCCACCAGCGCCAGCCGGAGCGCGAAGAACCCCGAAGACAGGGCGTGCAAGGCGCCGAAGGAGAGGCTCCCCTGCCCGGCGCGCGCGGCTTCGAGCATCGGCAGCAGGGCGTAGTGGCCGGCGACGATGCAGCCGACCGCACCCAGCGCCAGGGCGAGCTCGACGCCGAAGCGCGAGCCGCGGCCGCGCTCCGCCCGGTCGCGTCCGAGCTGCAGCCCGACGAGCACCAGCGCGGCCCCCACGCACACTCCCGCGGTGGCTTCCAGCGACAAGAGCCGCCCGGCGATCCGGCCGGCCTCGGCCCGCGGCAGCAGCTCGAACAAGGTCGGCGCTGCGATGCCGCCGATGCCGAGCATCACGCCTGCCCACGCGCCCGCCAGCCCGGCGCCGGCGCGGCGTACCGCTCCCGCCTTCACGCGTAGCGGACGGCCATGATCTCGTAGCTCTTCGGACCGCTGGGGGCCTGGACTTCGGCGATGTCGCCGGCGGTCTTGCCGATCAGGGCCCGGGCGATCGGCGAGCTGATCGAGATCAGGCCCAGCTTCAGGTCGGCCTCGTCGTCGCCGACGATCTGGTAGGTAACGTTCGCGCCCGTTTCCTCTTCCTCGAGGTCGACGGTCGAGCCGAACACCACCCGGCCCTCGGCGTCGAGGGTCGACGGATCGATGATCTGGGCGGCAGCGAGCTTGCCCTCGATCTCCAGGATGCGGCCTTCGATGAAGCCCTGCTTGTCCTTGGCCGCTTCGTACTCGGCGTTTTCCGACAGGTCCCCCTGGGCGCGCGCCTCGCTGATCGCCAGGATCACGGCATGGCGCTCGACGGTCTTGAGCCGCGCCAGCTCTTCCTTCAGTTTGTCGGCACCGCGGCGGGTGAGCGGAATCGTGGCCATCTTCTGGGAACCTCGGGGAACAAAAACAAAGCCGCCGCGGAAGCTTCCGGCGGCGGCGCTGGGATGCGGTCAGTCTAGTTCAGTTCGGCGTGCAGTTCCTGCAAAGACATCACGGCGAGGTCGTCGCGATGCTTCATGCCCTCGACCGCCGCCTCGCAGCCGGCCATGCTGGTGTAGTACGTCACCCGGTGGGCCAGCGCCGCCTGGCGGATGTGGCGCGAATCGGCGATCGCCGTCCGGGTTTCGTCGACGGTGGTGAAGACGAGCTGGATCTCGCCCGCCTTCAGCATGTCGACGATGTGCGGCCGGCCGTCCTTGACCTTGTTGACGGCGCGCACCGGCACGCCCGCCTCGGTGATCGCCGCCGCGGTGCCGCGGGTCGCCACGAGCTGGAAGCCGAGCTCGTGCAGCTCGCGCGCGACCGCGGCCGCGCGCGGCTTGTCGCCGTTCTTCACGGTGACGCAGACCGTGCCCTTGGTCGGCAGGCGCGAGCCGGCGCCGAGCTGGCTTTTCAGCATCGCCTCGCCGAAGCTCCGGCCGACGCCCATGACCTCGCCGGTGGAACGCATCTCCGGGCCGAGGATCGGGTCGACACCGGGGAACTTGTTGAACGGGAACACCGCCTCCTTGACGGAGAAGTAATCCGGGATCACCTCGCCGCGCACCAGCGGCTGGCTGGCGAGCTTCTGCCCGACCATGCAGCGGGCGGCGATCTTGGCCAGCGGCTGGGCCGTCGCCTTGGAGACGAAGGGCACGGTCCGCGACGCCCGCGGGTTCACCTCGAGCACGTAGACGACCGCCTGGCTGCCGTCGCCGCCGATGTCGCCCTGGATCGCGAACTGCACGTTCATCAGGCCGACGACGTCGAGCGCCTTGGCCATCAACGTCGTCTGCCGGCGCATCTCGTCCTGCAGGCGCTTGGGCAGCGAATACGGCGGCAGCGAGCAGGCCGAGTCGCCGGAATGGATGCCCGCCTGCTCGACGTGCTCCATGATGCCGCCGATCATCACTTCCTGGCCGTCGCTGATGCAGTCGACGTCGACCTCGATCGCGTCGTCGAGGAAGCGGTCGAGCAGCACCGGCGACTTCTCGCTCACCTTGACCGCTTCGCGCATGTAGCGCTCGAGGTCCTTGTCGCCGTGGACGATCTCCATCGCCCGGCCGCCGAGGACGTAGCTCGGCCGCACCACCAGCGGGTAGCCGATCTCCTGGGCGAGGATCAGCGCCTGCTCCTCGGTGCGCGCGGTGCGGTTGGGCGGCTGCTTCAGGCCGAGTTCGTGGAGCAGCTTCTGGAAGCGCTCGCGGTCCTCGGCGATGTCGATGCTGTCAGGGGTCGTGCCGATGATCGGCACGCCGGCACGCTCCAGATCCAGCGCGAGCTTGAGAGGCGTCTGGCCGCCGTACTGGACGATCACGCCGACCGGCTTTTCCTTGGCAACGATCTCGAGCACGTCCTCGAGCGTCACCGGCTCGAAGTAGAGACGATCCGAGGTGTCGTAGTCGGTCGACACGGTCTCTGGATTGCAGTTGACCATGATGGTCTCGTAGCCGTCCTCGCGCATGGCGAGGGCGGCGTGGACGCAGCAGTAGTCGAACTCGATCCCCTGGCCGATGCGGTTGGGGCCGCCGCCGAGGACCATGATCTTCTTGCGGTCGGTCGGCTCGGCCTCGCACTCCTCGTCGTAGGTCGAGTACATGTAGGCGGTGGGCGAGGCGAATTCGGCCGCGCAGGTGTCGATGCGCTTGAACACCGGCCGCACGCCGAGAGCGCGGCGCAAGGCGCGGACCGCGCCCTCGTCGGTCGCGAGCAATCGCGCCAGGCGGCGATCGGAAAATCCCTTCGCCTTCAGGTACCTGACTTCGTCGGCCGACAAGCTCGCCAGCG
>DATCGH010000639.1:0-2606 GCA_036509055.1 Caldimonas sp. | reverse complement strand
CGACCTGCGGCAGAAGATCCCGAACTCCGACAAGGCGGTCTGGTCGGTGCATTGCCACAACGACCTCGGCATGGCGGTCGCCAACTCGCTCGCCGGCGTGAAGATCGGCGGCGCGCGGCAGATCGAATGCACCATCAACGGTCTCGGCGAGCGTGCCGGCAACTGCTCGCTCGAGGAGATCGTGATGGCGGTGAAGACCCGCAAGGACTACTTCAAGCTCGAGCTCGGCGTCGACGCGACGCAAATCGTTCCCGCCTCGCGCCTGGTCTCGCAGACCACCGGCTTCGTCGTCCAGCCGAACAAGGCGGTGGTCGGCGCCAACGCCTTCGCCCACGCCTCCGGCATCCACCAGGACGGCGTCCTCAAGGCGCGCGACACCTACGAGATCATGCGGGCCGAGGATGTCGGCTGGGCGGCCAACAAGATCGTCCTCGGCAAGCTCTCGGGCCGCAACGCCTTCAAGCAGCGGCTGAAGGAGCTCGGCATCGAGATGGAGGCCGAGGCCGACATCAACGCCGCCTTCGTCCGCTTCAAGGAGCTGGCCGACCGCAAGAGCGACATCTTCGACGAGGACATCCTCGCCCTGGTGATGGACGAGGCGGTCGTCAGCCACCACGAGCACTACCGGCTCAAGTCGTTGACGCAGCACTCGGGAACGGGCGAGCGGCCGCAGGCGAGCGTCGTCTTCGCCGCCGGCGAGGTCGAGCACAGCGCCTCGAGCGACGGCAACGGGCCGGTCGACGCCAGCCTCAAGGCGATCGAGTCGAAAGTCGGAAGTGGTGCCGAGATGCTGCTCTATTCGGTGAATGCGATCACCAGCGGCTCGACAGAATCGCAGGGCGAGGTGACGGTGCGGCTGCAGCATGCGGGCCGGGTCGTCAACGGCGTCGGTGCCGATCCGGACATCGTCGTCGCGTCGGCGAAAGCGTACCTTGCCGCGTTGAACAAGCTTCACAGCAAGACGGAACGGGTCGCGGCCCAGGGCTGACCGGCGCGGCGGCCTCTCAGGGTGGCCCTTTCCGTGCCTGTTGTCTCACTTTAGGAACGGCGCGCAAGTTTTTGATCTTGCGCGCTTTTCCTGCATATCCTAGACTTCGCGCGCCGCCCGCACCCGAGGGAAGAGTTTTGTCGACTGTCCGCACCCTGGTTTCCGCCACCCTGCTTCTGTGCGTTGCCGCCGTCGCCAGCGCGGCCGCGCCCAAGTCGACCCCTTCGGAAAAGAAACGTGCCGCCGCCGAAACCAAGGCGACGGAGAGCCCGCGCGCCAACACCTCCGTGGTCGTGGTCCGCAACCGCAACGGCGCCCTGCGCCGGGTGGCCCTGGTGCGGGTCGAGCCGGTCCATCCCTCGTTCGGCCAGCTTTCCGGTCTGCACGACGAAGCCGATGCCCTCGAGCTCAAGTCGGGCGTCGCCCTGGTGCTCGACCAGGACACCAACGAGGTGCTGTTCTCCAAGAACGCCCAGGCAGTGCTGCCGATCGCCTCGATCACCAAGCTGATGACCGCTGTCGTCGTCACCGAGGCGAACCTGCCCCTCGACGAGATGATCACGATCACCGACGAGGACATCGATACCGAGAAGGGCAGCCGCTCGCGGCTCAAGGTCGGCACCACGCTGGCCCGCGGCGACATGCTCCACCTGGCGCTGATGTCGTCGGAGAACCGCGCCGCGCACGCCCTCGGCCGCACCTATCCGGGCGGCCTCGCGGTGTTCGTCGCCGAAATGAACCACAAGGCGCGCGAGCTCGGCATGAACGACACGCGCTACGTCGAGCCGACCGGCCTGTCGAGCGCCAACCAGTCGAGCGCCCGCGACCTCGCGACCCTGGTCAAGGCGGCGCACGAGCACCAGATCATCCGCGAGCTGTCGACCTCGCACGAGTACGCGGTCGAGGTCGGCAACCGGCCGGTCCAGTTCCGCAACACCAACGGCCTGGTCAAGAGCCCGGAGTGGGACATCGGCCTGCAGAAGACCGGCTACATCTCCGAAGCCGGTCGCTGCCTGGTGATGCAGGCCAAGATGGCCGGCCGGCAGCTGATCATGGTGTTCCTCGATTCGGCGGGCAAGTACTCGCGGATCGGCGATGCCGAGCGGGTGCGCCGCTGGGTTACCGAGTCGGCGGCACCGGCGGTGCCGACGCTCGCCGTCGCCAAGCCCAAGCTCTGACGCCGGCGAGGCGCCGCGCGGCTCATCCGCGGTGCCCGAGAGCCGATGAGATCTGCGCCGCGGTCGCGCGCAGACGCTCCAGCCAGCTTTCCTCCAGCCGATCGGCGGGCGCCGAGATCGACAGCCCCGCGACCAGGTTGCCCTGGTCGTCGAGGATGCCGGCGGCCATGCAGCGCACCCCGAGCTCGAGCTCCTCGTCGTCGCGGGCGGTGCCGTACTGGGCGACCCGGGAGAGCTCGCGCTCGAGCGAGGGCAGGTCGGTGATGCTGTTGCGGGTGTGGCCGGCCAGTCCGGTGCGAGCGGCGTAGGCGCGTACCCGCTGGGCGTCGTCCTGCGCCAGGAACAGCTTGCCGACCGAGGTTAGGTGCAGCGGCGCCCGGCCGCCGACCGCGCGGACGACCTGCATTCCCGAGCGCTCGCTGTAGGTGCGCTCGACGTAG
>DATCGH010000638.1:0-2591 GCA_036509055.1 Caldimonas sp. | reverse complement strand
CCTGGCCGTCCGCGACCCCTGGGCGCTGGTGCCGTCCCTGGGCAACCTGGACGCGTACATCACGGCCGTCAACCGCGTTCCCCTGCTCACCCAGGAGGAAGAAAGCGCGTTCGGACGGCGTCTGCGTGAGAACGGCGACCTCGGGGCCGCCGGAAGCCTGGTCGTTTCCCACCTGCGTCTGGTCGTCTCGATCTCGCGCAAGTACCTGGGCTACGGCCTGCCCCATGGCGACCTGATCCAGGAAGGCAACGTCGGCCTGATGAAGGCCGTGAAGCGCTTCGATCCGGACCAGGGCGTCCGCCTGGTCAGCTACGCCATGCACTGGATCAAGGCCGAGATCCACGAGTACATCCTGAAGAACTGGCGCATGGTCAAGGTGGCCACCACCAAGGCACAGCGCAAGCTCTTCTTCAACCTGCGCTCGATGAAGCAGAACATGAAGGACGACGCGGCCGCCGAGGACACGCATCGCTCGACCCTGACCCAGAGCGAGGTCGATTCGCTGGCCGAGAGCCTGAACGTCAAGCGCGAGGAAGTGCTCGAGATGGAGACGCGCCTGTCCGGTGGCGACGTCGCGCTGGAGCCGCAGACCAGCGACGACGGCGAGGAAAGCTACGCGCCGATCGCCTACCTGGCCGACGAGAGCAGCGAGCCCACCCAGGTGCTCGAGGCGAAGAGCCGCGACTGGCTGGCCACGGGCGGCATCGCCCTGGCGCTCGACACCCTCGATGCGCGCAGCCGCCGGATCGTCGAGGAGCGCTGGCTCAAGGTCAACGACGACAGCTCGGGCGGCATGACCCTGCACGACCTGGCGGGCGAATACGGCGTCAGCGCCGAGCGCATCCGGCAGATCGAGGTCGCGGCGATGAAGAAGATGCGGAAAGCCCTCGCGCCCGCCGCGTAGCGGCACGCCGATAACGGCCCCGAAAGGGGCCGTTTCAATTCAGCGAAGCGATCAATTTCAGATCGGCGGCGAACTTCTTCGAGTCGCCGCCGTAGGGCACGTACAGGCGCACCCGGCCGGCGGGGTCGAAGACGAACGAGGCGGCGCTGTGGTCCAGGGTGTAGCTGCCGCTGTTGCGGCCCGGCACCTTGGCGTAGAACACCTTGAATTCCTTGGCCGCGGCCGCGGTCTGGTCGGGCGTGCCGCGCAAGGCGGTGAAGCCGGGGCCGAAGTTGGCGACGTAGGCCTTCAGGACCTCGGGCGTGTCGCGCTCCGGATCGATCGTCACGAACACGCTCTGCAGCTTGTCGCCGTCGGCGCCGAGCGACTTCCTGATCGCCGCCAGGTCGGCCATCGTCGTCGGGCAGACGTCGGGGCACTGGGTGTAGCCGAAGAAGACGACCGTGACCTTGCCCTTCCAGTCGGCGAGCGTGCGCGGCTGGCCGTCGACATCGGGCAGCTCGAGCCGGCGGGCGAACTCGGCGCCGGTGATGTCGGTCGAGTTGAAGGTCGGTGCCTTCGAGCCGAGCGAAAACCGGTCGCAGCCGGCGAGCGTCAGCAGGGAGAGCGAGCGGACGAGGACGCGGCGGCGGGAAACGTTCATGCGATCAGCGGCCCGAGGTAGTGGTCGAGCAGCAGCGCCGCGAACAGCAGCGACAGGTGCATGATCGAGAAGCGAAAGGTCTTGCGCGCCAGAGCGTCGGAGTAGCCGCGCCAGAGGCGCCAGCCATAGCCGCAGAACATGACCCCGAGGACGATCGCCGCCGCCAGGTAGATCGGCCCGCTCATGCCGGAGATGAAGGGCAGGAGCGTCGCCGCGAACAGCACCAGGGTGTAGAGGAAGACGTGCAGCCGGGTGAACTCGGCGCCGTGGGTCACCGGCAGCATCGGCAATCCGGCGCGGGCGTAGTCCTCGGCGCGATACAGCGCCAGCGCCCAGAAGTGCGGCGGCGTCCAGAGGAAGATGATCAGGCAGAGGATCAGCGCCTCCGGCCCGACCTCGCCCCGGATCGAAGCCCAGCCGAGGACCGGCGGCATCGCCCCGGAAGCGCCGCCGATGACGATGTTCTGCGGCGTCATCGGCTTGAGGACGACGGTATAGACGACGGCGTAGCCGATGAAGGTGGCGAAGGTCAGCCACATCGTCAGCGGATTGACCGCGAGCCACAGCAGGGCGCTGCCGGCGGCGCAGAGGATGGCCGAGAACAGCAGCGCCTGGGCCGAGGTGAGCTGGCCGTTGGCGGTCGGCCGCCAGGCAGTGCGCGCCATGCGCGAATCGATCCGCTGCTCGACCAGGCAGTTGAACGCGGCCGCGGCCGCGGCCACCAGCCAGATGCCGATCACGGCCGGCACGACCAGCCGCCAGTCGGGCCACGACGGCGTCGCCAGCAGCATGCCGATCGCGGCGCAGAAGACGATGAGCTGGACCACCCGCGGCTTGGTCAGGGCGTAGTACTGACGAATCCGCGACGGCAGCGAGACGACCGCCGCCGGCGCGGCCGCAGCGGCGGCCGTCGGCGGCGGCACGTGACTCAGGACGCGCGGAGTGGTCATGGCAGCGCGGCGGGCGCGAGCGGCAGGGCGGCGATCGCCGGGGTCTTCATTCTACGAAGCGAGGGATCGGGGACCGCCCGACCAGGGCATTGCG
>DATCGH010000637.1:0-18806 GCA_036509055.1 Caldimonas sp. | reverse complement strand
TCGAAGGCAGCCAGAGCGGCAGCGCGCTCCACGGCTCGACCTTCTGGGCGAGGAGGAAGTCCTCGGCCACCGGCACCGGCTCGGCCGGCGGCGCGCCGCGCTTCTCGGCTTCGTCCTGGCAGACGGCGATCAGCTCGCTCCAGCAGCAGGCCGGACCGTTCGCCGGCCCGGTGCCGTTGAAGGCGCCGCGCTCGCCGCGCTCGACCAGGCGGACGATCCAGGCGCCGAGGTCGCGCACGTCGATGAACTGCAGCGGCTCGTCGTCGCCCAGGTCGGGCACCAGCATGTCGCCGCCTTCGAGGGCGCGCCAAGGCCAGTGGCTGAAGCGGCCGCTGCGGTCGCCCGGGCCGACGATCAGGCCGGGGCGAACGATCAGGGCGTGCTCGCCGAACACCTTCAGCACCTCGGCCTCGCAGGCCGCCTTCTGCGGCCCGTAGTGGGCGAGGTCGCGGTCGCCGGGATCGATCTTCGAGAAGTCGGCGAGCGGGTCGATCTCGCGGATCGGCGAATGGCGAAACGACGCGTAGGCCGAGATGCTGGAGACGAAGCAATAGGTCTTGACGTCGCGCAGCGCCTCCGCACTTCGCCGCACGTCGGCCGGCACATAGCCGCAGGTGTCGATGACGGCGTCGAAGCGCTTGCCCGCGAGGGCGGAGAGATCGCCGGACCGGTCGCCGACGATCGCCTCCACGCCCTCGGGCCAGGCGCTTTGCGCCCGGCCGCGGTTGAAGACGGTGAGCTCGTGGCCGCGCTCGAGCGCGCTGCGCAGGATGGCGGCACCAAGGAAGACGCCGCCGCCGAGGATGAGGATGTGCATGGTCGTCCGATCCTAGGCCCTATCGATGCCGATGGGCATCGGCGTCCACGCGGGGGCCGTGCCCGGCGGAGCCTGGGCGATGCGCCGGCGCGCCTCGCGCGGGGTGCAGCCGTGCCAGCGGCGAAACGACCGGGTGAACACGCTCGGCTCGGCGAAGCCGAGGATCTCGGAGATCTCGGCGAAGCGCAGGGTCGACTGGCGCAGGTACTTGAGCGCCAGGTCGGCGCGCACCTGGTCACGCAGCTTCTGGAAGGTGGTGCCGTTCTCCGCGAGCTGGCGCTGCAGCGTGCGCGCCGAGGTCGCGATCGCGTTGGCGACATCGCCGACGGTGCAGGTCGAGAACGGCATCATCGCCCGGATTGCACCCTCGATCCGCGACACCGCGGCCGCGGGGCTGTGCGACTGGCGGCCGGCGAGCACCGCGCTCATGACCCGGCGCGAGCGCTCGCCGCTCGCGGCCACCGGTCGCGCCAGCACCTCCGCCTGGATCCGCACGGCGTTCCGGTCCTGGTCGAACGACAGCGCCGGCCCGAAGGCACGGCGATGCAGTCTCAGGTCGGGCGGGGCGCGGTGGCAGAACTGCACCGAGGCCGGATTCCAGTCCGGCTCGGCATGGTGGCGGATCTCGTTGCAGATCATGGCCAGGCCCATCTCGACCACCTGGCGGTCGTCGGTCGGCAGCTCCTTGGCCAGGTGCAGGGTGACGAACAGGCTGCCGTCACCGGCGGGCTGGGCGCCGATGCTGGCGCCGCGGGTGTGGAGCACGAAGTAACGCGAGAGGTCGGCGACCAGCTGACCGACGGTGTCGGCGCTGCGCATCAGGAGCCAGAGCGGGCCGAGCCCCGACAAGTCCTGCCGGCCGGCCAGGCGAAGTCCGAAGGTCGGGCAGTCGCAGGTCTTCGCCGCCTGGGCGAGAAAGGCGACGACCCCGGCAGCGGCCACCGGCATGTCCGGATCCGCGAGCATCGCCGGGGACACGTGGGACAGCCGGCACACCTCTTCGGGATCGCCGCCGAGCTCCCGGATCAGTCGTGCCGAGCCCACCAGCACGCCGCTTCGCACCCATGCGCCAGACATCGAAAGGAGTCTCCGGATCGGCCCTGACTGGCGCCTAGGGTCAAGTATCTGGCGCGCAATGTCAAGCGACGACGTCAGCCAAAACGTACCATCACGCCTTTCGCGATCCGCTCGACCGGGCGACACGCCCCCGAAGACGAACTCGATCGCGACCGTGGCCTGCAGCGCGGAGCCACGCCCGCCTGGAATCAGCATGACATTCTTCGTTCCCTTGGCCGGCATGCCGGCTGCGTGCCTCGGTTTCGCGGCGCGCCTGCTCGGCGTCGCGCCCGGCAGTCCTCCTCCGACCGACGAAGCGAGCGACCGGGCTCGCTGGCTGCCGGCACGCATGCTTTGGCTGACCTGCGGCCTGGCGACCCTGTTCGGCGGCTTCTACAGCGTCTATTTCCTGTCGATCGGCTTCTACTCGGGCATCCCGGTCGGACCGTTCTGCCTACTTGCCAGCATCGCCGCGCTGCGTTACGCCCGGTCCAGCGGCCGCTACTGCCGGGCGATGGACATCATCGGCGCGCTCCTGTTCGCGATGGTGGCCTTCATCACGCTGTTCCAGGACGGCATCCACTCGCCGGCGCTCTGGTGGCTGGGCGTGCCGGCGATCGGCGCCCTCATCGCCGGCCGGGTGACCCTCGGTGCCGTGCTGTCGGTGCTGTTCGTGGCCCACGTCGCGCTGCTCTATCGCCTGGGGTCGGGGTCGATCGGGCCGTTCTCGCTGCTCACCGCCGATCCGGCGCTGCAGATGGCGATGTCGATGAGCCTGTCGGCGGTGTTCGTCTCCCTGTGCGCGGCGCTCGGCTCGCACTGGAGCGGCGAGCTGCGCCGGGCGCTCGAGTTCGCCCGCGAGGCGGCCCTGGCCGCGACCGCCGCCAAGGCCCGCTTCGTGACCCAGGTGAGCCACGAGATCCGCACCCCGCTGCAGGGAATGATCGGCGCCACCGAGATGCTGCGCCAGCCGACCCTTCCCGAAGCGCGGCGCGCCGGCCTGGCCGACGTGCAGCGGCAAAGCGCCGACGTGCTGATGGACCTGGTCAACGACGTGCTCGACTTCTCCAAGCTCGACGCCGGCAAGGTCGTCCTCGAACGCCGGCCGCTGCATCTCGCGGCGCTGGTCCGCGAGGTCGAGGCCTTCTTCGCCCCGGAGGCCTGCGTCAAGGGCATCGAGCTGGTTTCAACTTGCTCGCCCGACGTGCCCGAGCTGATCCTCGGCGACAGCACGCGGCTCCGCCAGATCGTCGCCAACCTCGTGGCCAATGCGATCAAGTTCACGCCCACCGGCGGCGTCCACATCCACCTCGGCCTCGACGGCGAGGCGGCGGGCGGCGCGGCACAAGGCCATCGCGGCATGCGGGTGCGGGTCCAGATCGCCGACTCCGGCGTCGGCATCGACCCGGAACGGCTCCCGTCCCTGTTCAAGCCCTTTCAGCAGGCCGACGAGAGCATCAGCCGGCGATTCGGCGGCACCGGCCTGGGCCTGTCGATCGCCAACGATCTGGCGCAGCTGATGGCCGGGCGGATCGAGGTGACGAGCGCGGTCGGCCGGGGCAGTACCTTCACGCTTGTGATGCCACTCGTGCTGGCCGACTTGCCGGTCGGGTTCGAGCCCCTGATCCGGACCGCCGGCTCGGTGCGCGATCGCCTGCAGTCACCGAGCCGGCCGGACGGGGAGCTCGCCCGGGCGCCCGGTCCGCTCGCCGGCCGGACCGTCGTCGTCGCCGAGGACGATCCGGCCAACCAGGCGGTCGCCGTGGCCATGCTCGAGGCGCTGCATGTCCGGCCGATCGTCGCCTCGACCGGGCACGAGGCGCTGTCCGTGCTCGCGACCACCCACCCGGTCGACGCCGTGCTGATGGATGTGCAGATGCCCGGTCTCGACGGCCTGAGCGCTACCCGCGCCTGGCGCAGGCGCGGCGGCAGCGCCGCGACGGCGCTGCCGTTCGTGGCGATGACCGGCAGCACCGAACCCGAGGACGTGGCGGCCTGCCACGACGCCGGCATGGACGTCGTCCTGACGAAGCCATTCCCGCTCGCCGAGCTGGAGCGCGCCCTGCTCAAGGCGATCGACCTGGCGGGCGACGAGTCCGCGCCGCTGGGCCGCTGAGCCTCAGGCGTCTAGCGGCGCCGCACAGGCGGAGCAGAAGCGCGCGCCCGAAGGCGCCTCGACGCCGCACTGCCGGCAGAACCGCCTCCCCGAGGCTGCGGCCGGCGCGGCAACCGGCCCTGAAGGCGGCGGCGCCGACGAGAGCGCGGCGGCGGTGTACAGCTGCCGCTCGATCTGCGCCGCCGAGTCCGGCGCGGCGCCGGTCGCGGCCTGCATTGCCCGCTCGCCGGCGCCGAGGGCGGCGATCCGACGCTCGTCCTCGCCGCTGAACGGCGCCACCAGGATGCTCTGGCTCCGAGCGAACGCGGCCAGCTCGGCGGCCAGCGCCTGGGTCTCCTGCTCGGTCGAGAACATCGCCGTGACCTGGCGCGCGTCATCCTTGCCGAACACCACCGATTCGATCCGTGCCCGCCAGACGCGCAGGGTCATCGCCTCGGTGCGGACGACGCTGTTCTCGGTGTTGACGCGGCTGGTGAAGTTGTTGCCGGTGCCGATGCGCGAGGTTTGCCAGTTGCCCATCATCTCGACCCAGACCAGCACCGATTCGAAGTTGAACCGCCCCCAGAGCCGTGCCGCCGCCTGGAAGCAGAAGGCGGCGACGAAGGCCAGGATCGCCGCCGTGCCGGCGAGCGAGAAGCGGTTTTCCTGCCAGGGCGCGCCGACGTCGAAGTTGCGCACGAAGGCGAGCGACAGGCCGATCCCGCCGACCACCAGCGCGGTCGCGTACAGGTCGAGCAGCAGCAGGGCGCGATGGCGCTCCCCGGCCAGGGCCGAGGCCAGGGTCGGCGCCTGGGTGCCGGTGGTCGGCAGCGGCTGGCTCTCCTCGAACAGCTCGCCGGCGAAGCTGCCGGAAGGCGTCGCCGCGGTCGTCACCGGGTCGATCCGGGCATAGCGGCGATTCGGGATGCGCTCGGTCCAGCTCGCCTGCATGAGACGGTCGAGCTCGTCCATCAGGGTCGCCGGCGGCGCATTCATCGACAGGCGCAGCTGCTCGACGCTGGCCCGCGTCTGCGGCGCGTCGTCGACCTGGGCCAGCACCGCCGCCATCGCCAGGCCGCAGGCGACCAGCGCCGTGCACAGCATCACGAAGGTCTGGGTGTCGAGCGAGAACGCGCCGAGCGAGGGCAGCTTCGCCGCGACCAGGCCGATCGCCACCGGGGCGAGGATCGCCGCGGCGATCAGGCCGATCAGCGACAGCGTGCTGACCCGGGCCCTGTGCTGCGTCAGCACCGGCTTCAGCAGGAACACCAGGCCGAAGGCGAAGTAGAGGATCGCGATCCACGGCCGGGTGATCGGGCTGCCGAACACGAACCAGGAGAACAGGAAGCTGACCAGGGTTGCCGCGATCGCCGCCAGGTTGAAGGCATAGAGGCGGGCGAGCTGCTGGACTTCGCGCGGCGCGGTGATCAGGGTCGGGGCCCAGTGGTAGAGCAGGCCCTCGACCGCGCCGGCCGGCTCGGGATAGGTGAGGCCGCCCTGGCGCAGGATGTCCTTGATTTGGTCGGCGGCGGACGAGCTCCCGGTCGCTCCGCCGGGAATTTCGGGCGCGAGCGAGGCCGGCCGGCCGCGGCCGAAGAAAAAGCGCAGCCGCGTCGCCGCGGTCGCTGCCGCGGCCAGCCCGGCGGCGATCAGCAGCAGCCCGGCCAGGATCGGCGCCGCCGCCAGGCGCAGCGCGCTTTCCTGCATCGCGCTTCGTGCCCAGAGCAGGCTCAGCACCCCGGCGCCGACCAGCAGCAGTGCGCACAGCCAGAGCAGCCGGTTCTGCAGCCGGTACGGGTTGGGAAGCTCGAGGCGCTTCGATTCGGAGCCGTACTCGTAGGTCATGGCAAGCCTCAGGGCGCGGAAAGCGGGCCAGTTTAGGGGCTGCGCCGGCTCTCGCCGCCGGCGGGCTCAAGGCCGGCGCCGGGAGGCCGATAACACCGCTAGCCCCGCCTGTTGTCGCCTGCGGGGCGCCACCGCATGAAGGCCGCCACCAGCACCATCACCCCCGAGATCGACGTCCAGGCGCTGCGCGTCGGGATGTTCGTCCATCTCGACGTCGGCTGGATGTCGCACCCGTTTCCGCTCAGCAGCTTTCGCATCACCACCCCGGCGCAGGTGGCGACGATCCGCTCGCTCGGCTTGGCGCGGGTGCGCTGGAGCCCGCAGGACAGCGACCTCTCCCTGCTCGACGGCGGCGCGCTGACCGCGGCCGCCAAGCGTCCGGCCAGTGCCGCGGCCAACGATGACGGCGCGTCCGGCGGCGGCGCCGTCGCAGCCGCCGGCGCTTCCGAGGAGGCCGAAGCCCCGCCGGAGCCGGCGACCGAGCCCGGCCGGCTCGAGCCGGCGGCGCTCTCGCCCGAGGAAGGCGCGCGCATCGCCCGGCAGATCCGCCTCGAAGCCCAGCGCGAGGCGCAAAAGCTCTGCGAGCGGCAGTACGGCGAGGCTTCGCGCGCCTGCCGGCAGACGCTCGAGCTGGTGGCGGCGCGGCCGGCCGAGGCCCGGGCCCAGGCCGAATCGCTGGCCCGCGCGCTGGTCGACAAGATGATCGACGCGCGCGAGATCTGCATCCGCATCCTGGCCGAAGGCGCGGCCGACAAGGCCTCGATGCACGCCATGAACGTCGGCATCATCTCGCTGCTGATGGGCCGCTGCTTCGGCTTCTCGGCGGAGGAGATCCAGGATCTCGGCGTCGGCGCCATGCTGCACGACATCGGCAAGCTCGAGCTGCCGGCGCGCCTGCGCCACCGCGAGGACAACTTCTCGCCGAGCGAGCTGCGCGTCTATCAGGAGCACGTGGAGACCGGCCTGGTCCAGGCGAAGCGGATGGGTCTCTCGGCCGGGGCGACGGCGGTGATCGCCCAGCACCACGAGCATGCCGACGGCAGCGGCTTTCCGGTCGGGCTCAACAGCGACCGGATGACGATGGCGGCGCGCATCGTCGCTCTCGTCAACCGCTACGACAACCTCTGCAACCCGCGCCTGCCAGCCCGCGCGCTGACGCCGCATGAGGCGCTGTCGCTGCTGTTCGCCCAGGGACGCAGCAAGTTCGACACCTCGATCCTCGGCGCCTTCATCAAGATGATGGGCGTCTATCCGCCGGGCTCGACGGTGCAGCTCACCGACGACCGCTACGCGACCGTCCTCGCCGTCAACTCGTCGCGGCCGCTCAAGCCGAGCGTGCTCGTGCACGATCCGGCGGTGCCGCGCGAGGAGGCGCTGGTGCTCGACCTGGAGAACGCGGCCGGCCTCGGCATCCGGCGCAGCATCAAGGCGCAGCAGCTGCCGCCGACGGCGCTCGACTACCTGGCGCCGAGCCAGCGCATCGCCTACTTCTTCGAGCCGGCCCTGCTGCAAGTCGACTGAACGGACGCGCCGTGAACAATCCCCTGCCGGTCGACCGGTTCAGCGTTGCCGATGCGGCCCGCCGCACCTGGCCGCATCTGATCGAGTCGATGCTCGAGGCGATCTGCCTGATCGAGCCCGAGGGGCTGCGCATCGTCGCCGCCAACGGACCGGCCGGCCGGCTGCTCGGCATGCCGCCGGCCGAGCTCGTCGGCCGCGACATGCACGAGCTCGCGGCCACTCCCGAGGACGAGTGCTTCTGGCGCGAGGTCGCGGCGAACACCAGCGCCTGCATCGTTTCCGATTCGTTCGTCGCCCGCCCGGGCGGCATTGCCGTGCCGGTGACGCGCCGGGTGAGCCGGATCGAGCCGGCGCCGGGCACCGCGCTCTACGTCCTGGCTCTGCTCGACCGCAGCGCCGAGTTCGAGGCGGGGCGCGGCGCCGACGTCGTCAAGGCGGAGCTGCAGGCGACGCTCGAATCGGTCAGCGACGGCGTCCTGGTGATCGATCTCGCCGGCCACATCAGCCACTTCAACCGGCGCTTCGCCGCCCTCTGGGACCTGCCCGACGAGATGCTGCTGCTGCGCGCCGACGACGAGGTGTTCGACTGGATGCGGCTGCAGGTCGCCGAGCCGCGCGACTACATGATCCGGCTGGCCGAGATCGACGCCGAGACCCTGCTCGAGGCGACCGACCGGTTTCGCCTGCGTTCGGGGCGGCTGATCGAGCGCACGACGGCGCCGCAGTGCAGCCACGGCGTGCCGATCGGCCGGGTCTTCTGCTTCCGGGAACGGCCGGATACGCCCCCGCGGACATAGGGTTCTGAGTGCGGCGGCGGGCCGCGCGCCTTCGTAAACTCCGGTCTACGAAGGAAGGGACCATGTCTGCGATTGCCGGAACCGCCGCCCTCGAGCAACGACTGGAGCGCCTGACCCCGCCGCTGGCGGTGGTGCTGCCTGGAGGCCGACGCATCGGCTCGAAGGATGCCGCCGTCACCGTGCGGATGAACGACCTCGCGGCCGTCACCCACCTGGTGACCGGGCGGATCGGCAAGGTCGGCGAGGACTATGTCGAGGGTCGCATCGACATCGACGGCGGCATGCGCGACGTGATGACCCTGGCCGCCGAGCTGATGGCCGGCGATCCGACCGAGGTCGACGTGGTGGCGGTGGCGCCGCCGGTCAGCTGGTTGCAGCAGCTCGTCCACCTGGCGCGCTCCAAGGCGCGGCACCGGCCCGAGGTCGACGCCGAGCAGATCCAGTTCCACTACGACGTCTCCGACGACTTCTACGCCCTCTGGCTCGACCCGAAGCGGGTCTATTCCTGCGCCTATTACCGCGACGCCGGCATGGACCTGGCCGCGGCGCAGGAAGCCAAGCTGGAGCACATCTGCAGGAAGCTGATGCTGAAGGAAGGCGAGCGCTTCCTCGACATCGGCGCCGGCTGGGGCGGCCTGCTGCTGCACGCGGCCGAGAACTACGACGTGCAGGCGCGCGGCATCACCCTCAGCCGCAACCAGCACGCCTACGTCAACAAGGTCATCCAGGAGCGCGGCCTGGCCGGGCGGGTGCGG
Organism: Caldimonas sp.; assembly: GCA_036509055.1. GTDB lineage: Bacteria > Pseudomonadota > Gammaproteobacteria > Burkholderiales > Burkholderiaceae_C > Schlegelella_A. The sequence goes on along the minus strand of DATCGH010000637.1, from coordinate 9,920 downwards.
ATGGACCTGCTCGACTACCGCAGCCTTCCGGACAACGAGCCGTTCGACAAGATCGCCTCGGTGGGCATGTTCGAGCATGTCGGCCGGGCCCAGCTGCCGTCCTACTTCGCCAAGATCCACGGCTTGCTCAAGCCGGGCGGGCTGCTGCTGAACCACGGCATCACCGCCGGCGGCACCCGCAACCATCAGCTCGGCTCCGGCCTCGGCGACTTCATGGAGCGCTACATCTTTCCCGGCGGCGAGCTGCTGCATGTCTCCAAGGTGCTCGAGGCGACGAGCGAGTCGGGGCTGGAGGCGGTGGACGTCGAGAGCATGCGCCCGCACTACGCGAAGACGCTCTGGGCCTGGAGCGACGGCCTCGAGTCGAACATCGCGGCGGCGCGCAGCGTCACCTCGGAGTCCGTGGTGCGCGCCTACCGTCTCTACCTCGCCGGCAGCGCCTCGGCGTTCGAGCGCGCCTGGATCTCGCTGCACCAGATGCTGTGCGCCCGGCGCACCGGCGACCCGGCGACCGGGCCGATGCGCGGCGCACAATCGGCGTTTCCCTTCAACCGCAGCTACATGTACCCGTAGGCCCGGGCCGGACGGTACGCGACGACAGCGATGCTCTATGTCTTCCGGTCCAAGGCCGCCGCCGACCTCATCATGCTGGAGGCGGTCGGCGACCAACTCCTGCGCATCCTCGGCCGCGCGCCGGCGCCGAGCGGCATCATCGAGACGGCGGCGCTGCCCGCTGCGATCCAGGCGCTGGAAGCGGCGGTCGCCGACGAGCGCAACCGCAGCGGCCAGGGCGGCGATGCCGAGGAAGATCAGAAGGAAAAGCGGGTCGGACTGGCCCAGCGCGCCTGGCCGATGCTCGAAATGATGAAGCGCGCGGTGGCCGAGAAGGCCGACATCGTCTGGGGGGCCTGATGAGACTTTGGAGCGACAGCTGGGTGAACGGCGAGCGGATTCCCGAGCGCCATGCCGCCGGCCGCCTCGACACGCCCGAGGGCGTGACCTTCGCCGACAACCTCAGCCCGCACCTGGCCTGGAGCGATCTGCCGGCGGGCACCCGCTCGCTCGCCCTGATCTGCCACGACTTCGACGTGCCGAGCCGCGGCGACGACGTCAACCAGGCGGGCCGCGAAGTTCCCGCCGACCTGCCGCGGGTCGACTTCTTCCACTGGCTCCTGGTCGACCTGCCGGCGACGGTGAGCTCGCTGCCCGCCGGCGCCTTCAGCTCGGGCTTCACCGTCCGCGGCAAGCCCGGCCCGGCGGTCGCGGTGCCGGGATTGACGATGGCGCGCCAGGGCATCAACGACTACACCGGCTGGTTCGCTGCCAATCCCGAGATGACCGGCGACTACTACGGCTACGACGGTCCGTTCCCGCCGTGGAACGACTCGCTGATCCACCACTACGTGTTCACGCTCTATGCGCTCGACGTCGCCCGGGCGCCGATCGAGGGCCGCTTCGCCGGCGCCGCGCTGCGCCAGGCGATCTATCCGCACGTCCTCGGCGCGGCGACGCATTCCGGCACCTACACGCTGAACCGCCGCCTGCTCTGATGGCCGACGGCATCGCAGCGCCCGCGCAGCGGCCGCCGGACACTCCCGATCCGCACGAGACGCACCTGACGCGCGTCGTCGCCGTGCGCCATGGCGAGACGGTGTGGAACGCCGAGATGCGGATGCAGGGCCAGCTCGACACCGCGCTCAGCGCCCGCGGCCGCTGGCAGGCCGGCCGCGCCGCCGAGTCGCTGGCGGACGAGGGCATCGAGGCGATCTTCGCCAGCGACCTCGAGCGCGCCTTCGACACCGCGCAGGCGCTGGCCCGCCGGCTCGGGCTGCCGATCACCGCCGACGTCGGCCTGCGCGAGCGCAGCTTCGGCATTTTCCAGGGCTACACCTATGCCGACATCGACCTGCGCTGGCCGGTCGAGGCGGCGCGCTGGCGGCATCACGATCCCGATTTCGCGCCCGAGGGCGGCGAGACCCTGCGCGAGTTCAGCGCCCGCGCGGTCGCGGCCTGCAGCCGGATCGCCGCCAGCCAGGCGGGCCGCTCGATCGCCATCGTCACCCACGGCGGCGTGCTCGACGTCCTTTATCGCGCCGCCGCCGGCATCGAGCTCGGCGCGCCGCGCTCGTGGGAGCTCGGCAATGCCGCGATCAACCGGCTGCTCTACACGCCGCGCGGCTTCACCCTGGTCGGCTGGAGCGACACCGCCCACCTCGAAGGCGAGATGACGCTCGACGACGGCAGCGAGGGCGACCCGGTGCGGCCGGTCGGGCCGGCGCGGCGATGAGCGCGCTGGCCGAAGCCCCGGTGCCGAAGGTCGGCGACCCGGTCGCGGCGATCGACACGCCGGCGCTGGTGATCGACCTCGACGCGATGGAGCGGAACTGCGCGGCGATGGCCGACTTCGCCCGCGCCCGCCGGGTGCGCCTTCGGCCGCACGCGAAGATGCACAAGTGCGCGGCGATCGCCCGCCTGCAGCGTACCGCCGGCGCGGTCGGCGTGTGCGTGCAAAAGACGAGCGAAGCCGAGGCCCTGGCGGCGGCCGGCGTCGACGACATCTACATCTCCAACGAGGTGATCGACCGCGCCAAGCTTGCCCGGGTCGCCCGCCTGGCGACGCGGGTGCGGTTGGCGATCGCCGTCGACTCGGTCGAAGGCATCGAGCGGCTGGCGGAAGCGGTGCGGGCGGCCGGCGCGACGCTGGACGTGTTCGTCGAGGTCGACGTCGGCCACGGCCGCTGCGGCGCCCCGGCCACCACGGCCGGCTCGCTTGCCCATCGCGTGGTCTCGCACGCACCACCCGACGGCGGCCTGCGCTTCGCCGGCGTGCAGGCGTATCACGGCGCGGCGCAGCACCTGCGCAGCGTCGAGGAACGGGAGGCGGCGTCGCGCCATGCGGCGTCGCTGGCGAGTGCGGCCCGCGCCAGCATCACCGCCGCCGGCATCGCCTGCCCGCTGATCACCGGCGCCGGCACCGGCACCTTCGCGTTCGACGCCGCCAGCGGCGTCTGGGGCGAGCTGCAGGCGGGCAGCTACCTGTTCATGGATCGCGACTACGCCGACAACGCGCCGGCGCCGAACACGCCGCGCTTCGAGCATGCGCTCTTCGTCAAGAGCCAGGTCATGAGCCGCGGCGCCTCGCACGCGGTGGTCGATGCCGGGCACAAGTCGCATGCGATCGATTCCGGCTTGCCGCGGGTCTGGCGGCGGCCGCTGGCCTACGCCAACGGCGGCGACGAGCATGGCTTGCTGCGGCTAGCTGCGGAGGGCGGGCCGGCCGACCTGCCGCAGCTCGGCGAAACGGTCTGGCTGGTGCCGGGGCACTGCGATCCGACCGTCAACCTGCACGAGCGCTACGTGGCGGTGCGGGGCGGTCTCGACGCCGGTGTGGTCGAGGCAGTGTGGGCGATCGAGGCGCGAGGCTGCGTGGGCTGAGGGAACCGGACGGTCGCCGGTGGGCGCCGCCCGGTCGTCCCGGGCCGCATCAGGCAACCGTCGGCAGGCCGGTCGCGATCATGGCGACCATTCCGGTCGCGCAGGCGATGGCGAAGGCGGCGGTGAAGGCCGTGGCGGCGAGATGGTCGAAGAGGGTGTTCATGGCGGTGTCCTCTTGAGCTGTTCCGGCTGACCCGAAGCTTTCGTTTCGGGTCTGGAGTCAGTATCGGAAACTGCGGCCTTCGCGACGAGTAAGCAAGACACGGCGGAGCGGTGACTTAGGTCACTCGCCGCTCCAGGCGAGTCAGAGGACCTCGTCGCCCAGCAGTTGCGCCAGCAGGCGCACCGGCAGGGCCGGCTCGGCCGGCGCCTTCGGCTCGTCGGAACGGGCACCGCCGCGCGACAGCCAGCCCAGGCGATCGCCCTGCTGCTGCACCTTGTAGCTGGCCAGCTCCTGGCGGACGCGCAGGTACTTGGCGACCAGGCGCGCCAGCGGGACGCTGCGGATGACGATGCCGGCCTCGGTGTTGATCCGGGCCGAGCGGGAATCCATGTTCATCGAGCCGACGAAAGTGCGCTCCTCGTCGATCACCGTCAGCTTGGTGTGCAGGCGGCCCAGCGAGCTGCTGCCCTGGCCCGAGCTGCCGTAGGACGCATGCTGCTCGCCGCTGGCCTCGGCCGTGGGCATCAGCTCGTGCAGGTCGACGCCGGCCTTCAGCAGCGCCGAGCGATGGCTGGCGTAGCCGTAGTGCACCAGCGGCTCGTCGGTGGTGGCCAGCGAGTTGGTCAGCACCGAGACGCCGACGTCGCGGGCGCGCAGGCCGGCCAGGGTCCGGCGAGCCTCGCCATCGGGGACGAAGTAGGGCGAGGCGATCAGCACCTCGGAGCGGGCCGAAGCCAGCAAGGCGACGTGCGCCTCGGCGACGGTCGGAGCGGCGCTGTCGCCGCTGGCCTTCTCCGGCGCGTCGGCAATCACCTCGGCGCTGGCCTCCTCGAGCTCCACCCGGCCCACGGAGAGCTGCGCCTCGACCGACTCCGCACCCCGGGCCGAGGCCGGGGAGGCTGCGCCGGCTTCGACCTGGCGGGAGAAGGCCTCGCGGGAGGCGGCGCCGGTCAGGCTGCCGATCGGGTACACGACTTCGGAGTTCCAGAAGCGGTCGAACACCGCGGCCAGCCGGGCAACCACCGGGCCGCTGGACAGCACGTCCATGTCGATGAAGTTGGCGTCGCCGCTCCGGTCGAAGTACGCGTCGGCGATGTTGCGGCCGCCGGTGACGGCGAAGCTGCCGTCGGCGATGAACAGCTTGTTGTGCATCCGGTGGTTGATGCGCGAGAACTGGTGCAGCGAGAACACGATCCGCTGCGCGAAGCCGCCGCCGCGCACCGGCAGCGGATTGAACATCCGGACCTCGACGTGGTCGTTGGCGGCCAGGCCGGCGAACAGCGCGTCCTGGCCGGTGGCGTAGAGGTCGTCGACCAGGACGCGGACGCGCACGCCGCGGGCGGCAGCCGCCTGCAGCTCGCGCAGGAATTCGCGGCCGCTGGCGTCGTCGGCGATCACGTAGTACTGGACGTCCAGGGTCTTCTCGGCGCGGCGGATCAGGGCGATGCGGGCGTCGAAGGCTTCGGCGCCGTCGGTGAGCAGGCGAAAGCCCGAGACGTCCGGGCCCGCCGCCGCGGTCGACGCGGCGGCGATCTTCGCCAGGGAGGTGTCGGCGACGTCGTGGCGGGCGTAGGAGACGGGCCGCTCGACCTGGCTCGGCAGGACGGCGCAGCCGCCGAGCGCGACCGCGACGGTCAGCAGGACCGCCCGCCAGGCCAGGCCCAGCGTTGCCATGCCACTGATGACCACCGCCGCCCAGGCCAGGGCCCGGCGGGCGGCGGCGAACGCGGGAGGGAGGCGATAGATGACCATGGCGGGGATCTCCAGGGAGCGTCGGTTCGGGCTCAGAACGAGCCCAAGGTCGTCACCACCACCGAGACGCTGGCGACGGCGACGGTGAAGGTGAAGGTGACCAGGGCGGTGGCGATGTCGTCGTAGAAGGTGCGCATGACGGGCTCCGGTGTTGCCGGCCGGAGGCGAGGGTTTCGCCTGAGGCCGGACGTGAGTCTCGAAACAAGGGCCGTTGGCGACGAGTGAGCAAGAGGCCGGTGGCGAGTGACTTTCGTCACTCCGTCGCTTCGCAACCGATAATTCGCATCTGGAATACGGCCCCAGGCCGGGAGTGCGGACGCTGTGCACGAAGATCGCCTGCCGACCCCCCTGTTAGAGGCACTCGCCGAGCATGGGAGCGCCCGGCCGTTCCGTCCCAACACCATCCTGATCACCGAAGGCGACGCGGGCGACTCGCTCTACATCGTCCTGACGGGGCGGCTGCGCGCCTACGCCAGCTCGGAGGACGGCCGGGATGTGATCCTCGGCGAGTACGGTTCGGGGGAATACGTGGGCGAGCTGTCGCTCGACGGCCGGCCGCGCTCGGCCTCGGTCAAGACGGTCGAGGCATCGACCTGCTGCGTCGTCTCCGGCGCCGAGCTGCGCGGCTTCCTGGCCGAGCATCCCGATTTCGCCCTCCACATGTCGCAGAAGCTCACCCGCATGGTGCGGCGCCTGACCGATCAGGTGAAGAGCCTGGCCCTGCAGGACGTCTACGGGCGGATGGTCCGGGTGCTGACGGAGCTCTCGGACCCGGTGGGCAGCGAGCGGGTGGTGCGCGAGAAGCTGACCCAGCAGGACATCGCCGACCGGGTCGGCTCGTCGCGGGAAATGGTCAATCGGGTGATGAAGGACCTGACCGCCGGCGGCTACGTCGCGGTCCGCGACGGCCACTACGTCATCCAGCGCAAGCTCCCGGCGGCCCGCTGAGGGGCGGCGCGCGCCATCGTGGTGCCGGAAGGGGAAGCCCTCTCCGGAATTACCCGAGAACCGGGCGTCGACCGCGCCGGACCTTGCCTAGACTCGCGTCCTGTTCGCTGAAGAGCGTTCAGTGCGCTGAACGAGCCCGCCTTCCGATGCATCCCCGTTCCGACTCCTTCGACACCCTGCGAGCCTTGCCCGGAGCCGGCAAGGGCCCGTCGACGCCGCTCGTGCCGGCGGTGTCGCGGGCGCTCGCCCTGATGGAGCGGCTGGCCGGTGCGCGCGAGCCGATGAGCCTGGCGCGACTCGCCGGCGACCTGGCGCTGCCGAAGAGCAGCGTCCACGGCCTGTGCAACACCCTGGTGTCGTTCGGCTACCTGCGCCGCCAGCCCGACGGCGCCTTCCTGATCGGCCCGCGGGTCATGGGCCTGGCGGAGGCGTTCGTTTCCGGCACCGACGTCGCCCAGGAGTTCAATGCCTTGTGGGCCGACGGCGGCCATGTGCCCGAGGAGACGGTCGTCCTCTCGGTCCTTTCCGGCACCGATGCGCTCTACGTCGGCGTGAAGAAGAGCGCCCGGCCCCTCGGCCTGGCGTTCAACGTCGGCATGCGCCTGCCCGCCTATCTCTCGGGCAGCGGCAAGGCGATGCTCGCCTGGCTGCCGGCCGACGAGGTGCGCCGCCGCTTCGCCGCCGGCCTGGGCACGCGCCTCACTCACAAGGGACCGCGCGATCTCGAGGCGCTGCTGAAGGAGCTGGCCTTGGCGCGGCGGCGCGGCTACAGCGTCGACGACGAAGGGGTGCGCGAAGGCGTCTATTCGTTCGGCGCACCGGTGTTCGGCGCTGCCGGCGAGGCCGTCGCCGCGATCTCGGTCTGCATCAACAAGGCGCAGCTCGGCAGCGATCGCGGCAGCCGCCATCGCGACCTGGCCCTCGCCGTGGCCGCCGACCTGTCGCGCCGCATCGGCGGCGACGCCCGGACGGCGCGGCGGCTCGAGGAGGCGGCGGCATGAGCGCGGCGTCAGCCGCAAGCGTGGGGGCTTCATGAGCGGCGCCGCGACCGGCGCCGATCTGATCCTGGAGACCCGGGCTCTCACCAAGGAGTTCAAGGGCTTCGTCGCCGTCGACCACGTCGACCTGCGCGTCCGCCGCGGCACCATCCACGCCCTGATCGGGCCGAACGGCGCCGGCAAGACGACCTGCTTCAACCTGCTCACCAAGTTCCTGCGCCCGACCTCGGGCACCATCCTCTACGACGGCCACGACATCACCGCCCAGAGCTCGGTGGCGATCGCGCGCATGGGCGTGGTCCGCTCGTTCCAGATCTCGGCCGTCTTCGCCCACCTCTCGGTGCTCGAGAACGTGCGCGTCGCCCTGCAGAGGAAGCTGGGCACCTCGTTCCACTTTTGGAAGCCGGAGCGGTCGCTGCAGGTGCTCGATGCCGAGGCGATCGAGCTGCTCCGCGCCGTCGATCTCGCCACTTACGCCACCGTGCCCGCGGTGGAGCTGAGCTACGGCAGGAAACGCGCCCTCGAGATCGCGACCACCCTGGCGATGGACCCGAAGCTGATGCTGCTCGACGAGCCGACCCAGGGCATGGGCCTCGAGGACGTCGACCGGATCAAGCTCCTGATCAGGAAGGTCGCGGCCACCCGCACCGTGCTCATGGTCGAGCACAACATGAGCGTCGTCGCCAGCCTTGCCGACACCATCACCGTGCTGGCGCGCGGGGCGACGCTGGCCGAAGGACCGTACGCCGAGGTGGCGAAGAACCCGGCGGTGATCGAGGCCTACATGGGCAGCGCTCAGACCGAGCTGGCCGGAGCGCATTGATGGCGCAGCGCTTTCTCGAAGTGCAGGGTGTCCAGGGCTGGTACGGCGAGTCGCATGTACTGCACGGCGTCGACTTCCACGTCGACGAGGGCGAGGTCGTCACCCTGCTCGGCAGGAACGGCGCCGGTCGCACCAGCACCCTGCGCGCGATCATGGGGCTGATCGGTGCGCGCACCGGCTCGATCAAGGTCAAGGGCACGGAGACGGTCGGCCTGCCGACGCACCGGATCGCCCGGCTCGGCCTCGGCTACTGCCCCGAGGAGCGCGGCATCTTCTCCTCGCTTTCGGCCGAGGAGAACCTGATGCTGCCGCCGGCCCTCGGCGCGGGCGGCATGAGCGTCGAGCAGATCTACGCGATGTTCCCGAACCTCAAGGAGCGCGCCTCGAGCCAGGGGACGCGCCTCTCCGGGGGCGAGCAGCAGATGCTCGCCGTCGCCCGGATCCTGCGCACCGGCGCGCGCCTGCTGCTGCTCGACGAGATCTCCGAAGGCCTGGCGCCGGTGATCGTGCAAAAGCTCGGCGCGGTCGTCAAATCGCTGCGCGAGCAGGGCTACACCATCGTCATGGTCGAGCAGAACTTCCGCTTCGCGGCGCCGCTCGCCGATCGCTTCCTGGTCATGGAGCATGGCCAGGTCATCCAGCAGTTCACCCAGGCCGAGTTGCCGGCGCGCATGGAGCGCCTGCACGAGTACCTCGGCGTCTGATTCGTACCCCGCTCTCATTCACAGGAGATACCGATGATGTTCAGGAAGCTCGTACCGGCGGCGACGATCGCCGCCGCCACCGTGTTCGGCATGGTCCCGGCTGCGCAGGCGCAGTTCTCGGGCGACGTGATCAAGATCGGCTTCATCAGCGACCTCTCCGGCCTCTACGCCGACATCGACGGCCCTGCCGGCGCCGAAGCGATCAAGATGGCGATCGCCGACATGGGCGGCACCGTCGCCGGCAAGAAGATCGAGGTGCTGGTCGCCGATCACCAGAACAAGCCTGACGTCGCCGCCGCCAAGGCGCGCGAGTGGTTCGACACCCAAGGGCTCGACGTGCTGATCGGTGGCACCAACTCCGGCACTGCGCTGGCGTCGGCCAAGGTCGCGCAGGAGAAGAAGAAGCCCTACATCTCCGTCGGCGCCGCCACCTCGGCGCTCACCAACGAACAGTGCTCGCCCTACACCGTGCACTATGCCTACGACACGACCGCGCTCGCCAAAGGCACGGGCAACGCGGTCGTGAAGGCCGGCGGCAAGAGCTGGTTCTTCCTGACCGCCGACTATGCGTTCGGCTCGCAGCTCCAGAACGACTCCAGCACCGTGGTCAAGGCCGCGGGCGGCACGGTCGTCGGCTCGGTTCGCCATCCGCTCTCGGCGAGCGACTTCTCGTCCTTCCTGCTGCAGGCGCAGTCGAGCAAGGCGCAGATCCTCGGCCTGGCCAACGCCGGCGGCGACACGATCAACTCGATCAAGGCGGCCAACGAGTTCGGCATCACCAAGACGATGAAGCTCGCCGGCCTCCTGATGTTCATCAACGACGTGCACTCGCTCGGCCTGAAGGCGACCCAGGGCATGTACCTGACCGACAGCTGGTACTGGAACCGCGACGCCGAGACCCGTGCCTGGAGCCGCAAGTTCTTCGAGAAATTCAAGCGCATGCCCTCGTCGCTGCAGGCCGCCGACTACTCGGCCGCGCTGCAGTACCTGAACGCCGTCAAGGCGGCGGGCACGGACGACGCCGACAAGGTGCTGGCGCAGATGAAGAAGGCCAAGATCAACGACGTCTACGCCAAGGGCGGCTGGATCCGCGACGA
>DATCGH010000636.1:0-3610 GCA_036509055.1 Caldimonas sp. | reverse complement strand
ATGACCGTCGGCGAGAGCACCGGCCCGCTCCTGCTCGCGATCGTGCTGCCGGCGGCGGCGGCAGCGGTGATCGGCGCGATGATGTTCTACGGCCGCATCAGCGACGTCTACATGGGCGTGATCACGCTCGTCGTCACGCTGATCCTGTTCAAGTTCATGAATGCGACGGCCGGCGACGCGTATCACATCGGCTCGGTTCGCCTCGGCGGCTTCAACGGCATCCCGGCCTTTCCGATCCTGAACCTCCCCGGCGATCCCAACATCACCGCCTTCGGCACGCCCTTCTACTACGTCGTCTGCGCCGCGCTCCTGCTCTGCTATCTCCTGTGCCGCTGGATCCTCGGCTCGTTCTTCGGCAAGGTGCTGATCGGCATCCGCGAGAACGAAGCGCGCGTCGAGCTGCTCGGCTACAGCGCGCCGGCGTACAAGACCGCGATCTTCACCATCAGCGCCGGCATGGCGGGACTCGCCGGCTGCCTGTTCGCGAACTGGGCCGAGATCGTCACGCCCGGCGTATTTAGCCTGGGCCAATCGGCCGAGGTCATCATCTGGACGATCGTCGGCGGCCTGGGTACGCTGGTCGGTCCGATCGTCGGCGCGATCGTCCTGGGCTACCTGAAGCTGCTGCTCGGCCAGCAGACGCTGATCGACAACTCGCTCGTCCTCGGCGCGATCCTGATCCTCGTCGTCCTCCTCCTGCCGAGCGGCCTCCTGCCGGCGCTGGCGCGCTGGCGCGCGCGCCGCGACCAGGCGAGCGTGAGCCGCAGGCAGGCGAGCAGCACCCGCCGCCGGCGCGGCCATCGCGGAGACGGGCCGTGAGCGAAACAGTCGTCGACACGCGCGATCTGTCGATGCGCTTCGGCGGTGTCCAGGCGGTCAACAACGTCAATTTCTCGCTCGCCGATCGCGAGCTGCGCTGCCTCATCGGCCCGAACGGCGCCGGCAAGAGCACCTTCTTCAAGTGCCTGACCGGGCAGATCCGCCTCGATCACAGCCACGGCCGCGTCTTCATCCGCGGCCAGGACGTGACCGGCTGGCGCGCCTACGAGATCGTCCGCCTCGGCGTGGGCATCAAGACGCAGGTGCCGTCTGTCATGAACGGCCTCTCGGTCGAGGAGAACCTGTGGCTGTCGGCGCGCCGTGTCGGCACCCGCGAGCAGACGCAGGCCACCGTCGCCGAGGTCATGCAGCAGATGTCGCTCGAGGCGATCGCCCGCCGCCTCGTCGGCGAGCTTGCGCACGGGCAGCGCCAGCTGGTCGAGATCGGCCTCGTCCTTGCCCAGCGGCCCTGGCTGCTGCTCCTCGACGAGCCCGCCGCCGGCATCACCGGCGCCGAGGCCGACCAGCTCGTGCAGATCATCCACGAGGTCAATCGCAAGGCAACCGTCGTCGTGGTCGACCACGACATGCAGTTCGTGCGCATGCTCGGCGGCCGCGTCACGGTGATGCACCAGGGGGCTATCCTGCGCGAAGGGCCGGTCGACGAGGTGCTCGCCGACGCCAAGGTTCGCGAGGTCTACATCGGGAGCCGTGCCAGATGAGCGAGACCGAATCGCCGCTCGAGGAGACCGTTGCCGTCGGCAGCGACGTCGTCCTCGATGTCGCCGGCCTGCGCGCCGCCTACGGCCATGTTCCCGTCCTGCATGGCATCGACTTCCAGCTGAAGGCGGGCGAGGCCGTCGGCATCGTCGGTCACAACGGCGTCGGCAAGACCACTTTCCTGAAGACGCTGATCGGCCTGGTGCCGACGACGGCCGGCCGCATCTCGATCGACGGCATCGACGTGACGCGGATGAAGGCGCACGACCGCAGCCGGCTCGGCATCGGCTACGTGCCGCAGGGGCGCGGCATCCTGCCGGGCCTCACCACGCTCGAAAACCTGCGTCTCGCGTGGACGCCCGATTCGGGCGACACCGAACCCGCGGCGATCGAGCGCGTCGTCGAGACGCTGCCCCGGCTCCAGGCGCTCCTCGACCGCAAGGGCGGCGCGCTCTCGGGCGGCGAACAGCAGATTCTGGCCCTCGGCCGCGCCCTCATTGCGGTGCCCTGGCTCCTCCTTCTCGACGAACCATCAGAGGGCATCCAGCCGTCGATCGTCCAGGAGATCGGCGAGATCCTCGCCGGCCTGCGCAAGCGCGACAAGCTGTCGCTCGTCGTCGTCGAGCAGAACCTCGACCTCGTCCTCGACGTCGCCGACCGCATCGTTGTCGTCGAGCGCGGCCGGATCGAGCGCGAGATCGACGCCCACACGGCGCAGGCCGGTGGCATCGCCGAGATGCTCGGCATGGGCAAGATGCGAATGACGCGGTCGGCGCCGACGCGCGCAGTCGCCCCGGTGGCGGCGCCCGCGGCACGCGCTGCCGCACCATCGCGGACGACAGCGGTGGCCGCACCCCAGCCCGCGCCGCCCCTCTCCGCGGCGTCGCGCGCACCGTCCGCGGCCCCCCGCCCCTCTTCTTCGCCGCCCTCGGGTGCGGCCCTTTCCCGAGGTGAATCCATGTCGATGGTCAAACGCCCCACGCTCGAGCAGATGAGCGAGATCGTTGCCTCGCTGCACATGAGCATGTCGGATCACGAGGTCGGCGACTACCTCGAGGTGCTCGAGGGAACGATGCAGGCATACGACCGCGTCGACGCGCTGCCGGACTACCTGCCCGAGGTGCGCTATCCGCGCACGCCCGGCTCCCGCCCCTCGCCGGCCGAGAACCCGCTCGGCGCCTGGTACGTGAAGTCCGAGATCAAGGGCGCGCCCTACGGTCCCCTCGCCGGCAAGCGCGTCGTCCTCAAGGACAACATCTGCCTGGCCGGCGTGCCGATGATGAACGGCGCGTCGACGCTCGAAGGCTACGTGCCCGACGTCGACGCCACGGTCGCCACGCGGATCCTCGACGCCGGCGGCACCATCGCCGGCAAGGCGCACTGCGAGTACTTCTGCCTGTCCGGCGGCAGCCACACCTCGGCGGCCGGACCGGTGCACAACCCGTACAAGCTCGGCTATTCGGCCGGCGGCTCGTCGAGCGGCTGCGCCGCGCTCGTCGGCGCGGGCGAGATCGAGATGGCGATCGGCGGCGACCAGGGCGGCTCGGTTCGGATGCCGGGATCGTTCAGCGGCGTCTACGGCATGAAGCCGACGCACGGCCTCGTTCCCTACACCGGCGCGATGCCGATCGAGGCGACGATCGACCACCTCGGGCCGATGACCAGCACCGTCGCCGACAACGCCCTCCTGCTCGAGGTGATCGCCGGGCCCGACGGGCTCGACCCCCGCCAGTACAACGTCCGCGTCGACAAGTACACGGCTGCGCTCGGCCGCGGCGTCGCCGGCCTGCGCATCGGCGTGCTCACCGAAGGCTTCCAGTTCGAGTCGTGCGAGCCCGACGTGGTCCAGAAGGTGCGCCAGGCGGCGGAACGGCTAAGAAGCCTGGGCGCGATCGTCGAGGAGGTGTCGATCCCGATGCACGTCGACGGCCTGCCGATCTGGACGCCGATCGCGCTCGAAGGCCTGGTCGCGCAGATGATGCACGGCAACGGCATGGGCTTCAACTGGGAGGGCCTGTACACGACCAGCCTGCTCGACGCGCACGCCAACTGGCGGGCGCGCGCGAACCAG
>DATCGH010000635.1:0-3550 GCA_036509055.1 Caldimonas sp. | reverse complement strand
ACCGGCCGCGGCCTCGACGCCGGTCTTGCCGGCCGGGGCCGCATCGCCGTTGCCCGCGCCGGCCTTGTCGGCGTCGGCCGCCGGGGCGGACTTCTTGTCGCCGCGGAAGTCGGTCACGTACCAGCCCGAGCCCTTGAGCTGAAAGCCGGCGGCGGTGACCTGCTTGACGTAGGTCGGCTGGCCGCAGGCCGGGCAGACGCTCAACACCGGATCGGACATCCGTTGCAGCACGTCCTGGGCGTGGCCGCAGTTGGAGCAACGATAGGCATAGATCGGCATCGCAGGCCCCTCGCGGGTCCGAAAAAGGTCAACCTCGCAGTATAAATCTTTGCGAGTTTTCCCCTGCAAACCTAGTGCAAGCGCACCGCAAGCTGCATCAGGCCCAGGCCGATGACGAAGCCGATCGCGGTGACCAGCACGGCGATCAGCAGCCGGTTGGTGCGCCGCTGCTCGGCCAGCAGTGCCTCCATCGCCCGCTGCTGCTCGGCGGAGGGCTGCAGGGCGGCGTGGATGAGGCGCGGCAGCTGCGGCAGCAGGTGGACGTAGCGCGGCGCCTCCTTCTCGAGCTGCAGCATCAGGCCGCGCATGCCGACCTGCTCTTCCATCCAGCGCTCGAGGAAGGGCTTGGCGGTGCTCCACAGGTCGAGCTCCGGGTCGAGGTCGCGGCCCAGGCCCTCGACGTTGAGGAGCGTCTTCTGCAGCAGCACCAGCTGCGGTTGGATCTCGACGTTGAAGCGGCGCGAGGTCTGGAACAGGCGCAGCAGCACCTGGCCGAGCGAGATGTCCTTGAGCGGCCGGTCGAACTGCGGCTCGCAGACCGCGCGGATCGCGCCCTCGAGCTCGTCGATGCGGGTCATGGGCGGCACCCAGCCGCTTTCGACATGCAGCTCGGCGACCCGCTTGTAGTCGCGATGGAAGAAGGCGATGAAGTTCTGCGCCAGGTAGTCCTTGTCGATCTGGGTCAGGGTGCCGATGATCCCGAAGTCGAGCGAGATGTAGCGGCCGAAGCTCTCCGGCGCGATCGACACCTGGATGTTGCCGGGGTGCATGTCGGCATGGAAGAAGCCGTCGCGGAACACTTGGGTGAAGAAGATGGTCACGCCGTCGCGGGCCAGCTTGGGGATGTCGACGCCGGCATCGCGCAGGCGCTGCACATGGCTGATCGGCACCCCGTCCATGCGCTGCATCACGATCACGTTCGGCGTGCACAGCTCCCACACCATCTCCGGCACGAGCAGCAGGTCGAGCCCGTCCATGTTGCGGCGCAGCTGCGAGGCGTTGGCGGCTTCCCGCACCAGGTCGAGCTCGTCGTGCAGGTAGTTGTCGAACTCGGCGACGACCTCGCGCGGCTTGAGCCGCTTGCCGTCGACGAACAGCCGCTCGACCCAGACCGCCACCTGGCGCAGCAGGGCGAGATCGTCGTCGATCGCCGCCAGCATGCCCGGCCGGAGCACCTTGACCGCGACCTCGCGGCCGTCCTTCAGCACCGCGAAGTGCACCTGGGCGATCGAGGCGCTCGCCACCGGCGCGGCCTCGAAGCTGGCGAAGATGCTCTCGATCGGCCGGCCGAAGGCGCGCTCCACCGTCTCCCGGGCCACCGCTGCCGGGAAGGGCGGCACGCGGTCCTGGAGCTTGGCGAGCTCGTCGGCGATGTCGGCCGGGACCAGGTCGCGCCGGGTCGACATGACCTGGCCGAACTTGACGAAGATCGGGCCGAGGGTCTCCAGCCCGAGGCGCAGGCGCTCGCCGCGCGGCGCCGGGAACTTCCGGCCGATGCTGAGGACCCGGGCCAGGGCGCGAACCCAGCGCTGGCGAAAGCTCGACAGCGCGAGCTCGTCCAGACCGAAGCGAAAGACCGTGACCCAGATGAAGATCAGCCGGGCGAGGTGCCTCATCGGGGCGGCGGCTCGGAGGCCGGCGTCGGGCCCGGGCGGTCGCCGCGGCGGGCGAAGCCGTCGAGCGTCTTCGCCGCCTCGCGGATCGCCTGGGCGACGGCGTTGCCGAAGCGGGCGATCTCGCGCGCCGGGGCATCGCCCACGAGCCGGGCCAGGTCGTCCTCGACGTCCCAGCGCAGGTTCTCGATCAGCCAGTTGACGTCGGTCGCGAATGCGGCGTCGCCCTCGACCCGCAGCTGCGGCCGCTCGCCGACGATGAACTTCGCGAACGCCAGCGCCGGATTGGCGGCGTCGATCGCCACCCGCAGGTCGGGCGTCGCGTCTCCCGGCGACTCGATCCATTCGACCAGGCCGGGCGGGGTGATGCGAAAGGCGATCGGCGCCGGCGCCGGCAGCAGCGTCGGCCAGCCTTCGAGCTCGATGCGCAGGGTTCGCGCGGCGTGCGTGCGCAGCCGTTCCATCGCCTGCGGCTCGGCGGAAATCACGTGGTTGAGGAGCAGCACGACCCGCTCCATCACCGACCGTTCCGCGAGCGTCTTCATCGCCTCGAACATGCTTCGATTGTAGGCGGCACCCCCGTGAACGAGGCCGGTGCGCAAGGCCCCGCGTGCCCTCTGCGGTCGCACCGATGCGGGACAATCGCGACGATGCAGGCCACTCCCACCGATATCGACGGCGTCATCGTCTTCGAGCCGAAGGTGTTCGGCGACGCCCGCGGCTTCTTCCTCGAGAGCTTTCGCCAGCAGCTGTTCGATGCCGCCGTCGGCCGCCACGTCGAGTTCGTCCAGGACAACCATTCGCGCTCGCCGCGCGGGGTGCTGCGCGGCCTGCACTGGCAGGAGGCGCCGCATGCCCAGGGCAAGCTGGTGCGCGTCGCCCACGGCGCGGTGTTCGACGTCGCGGTCGACATCCGCCGCGGCTCGCCGACCTTCGGCCGCTGGTTCGGCATCGAGCTCAACGATGCGAACCAGCGCCAGCTCTGGATCGCCCCCGGACTGGCGCACGGCTTCCTGGTGATGAGCGACAGCGCCGACTTCCTCTACAAGGCCACCGACTACTACGCGCCCGAGGCCGAGCGTGCGATCCGCTGGGACGACCCCGACCTGAAGATCGCCTGGCCCGACGTCGGCGTGGCGCCGTCGGTCTCGGCCAAGGATGCGGTGGCCGGCGCCTTCGCCTCGCTCGCCTGAGGCAGCCGGCGTCGACAGCGACCTAGAGCAGCGCCTGCTGGCGCGCCAGGCGCCACGACGGCGTGCCGTCGTCCTTGCTGCCGGCGAGCATCCACAGCTCGCGAAACGGCACCTCGCCCTGCTCCGCCGACTCGCGGATCAGGCCGGAGAACTCGATGCTGGCGAGGTAGGCGGCACCGAGTTCCTCGAGGCCGAGCAGCTCGGCATGGAGCGAGATCACGTCGGTGCGGCTGGTGCGCGACTCGCGCGCGGTGAGCACGTGCAGCAGTTCCTCGAGCATCTCCGGCGTGGTCAGGCTGCGCAGCGCCGAGACGTCGGCCGCATCCCAGGCCGCCTGCAGACGCAGGAAGCGGCCGCGAGCGGCGTCGAGCACCTGCTCGCCGTCAAGGCCGGCGGGAATCGCGAAGCCGGCGCGGCGCGGCACGATCGCTCCGGGCGCATGGCGGCGGGCCGCGAACGTGGCCC
>DATCGH010000634.1:0-6600 GCA_036509055.1 Caldimonas sp. | reverse complement strand
CAGCGCCATCCAGACCGACGACATGTAGTTGAGCGTCATCGCGGTGGCGAGCGGCAGGTTGCCGATCGCGTAGAACCACAGGCAGAGCGAGATCACGCCGGAGAAGCTGCGCCAGAAGTGCATGGCCGGCACCCTCGTGACGACCGTGCCGCCCTGCCAGCGGGCGACGGCCAGCATCAGCAGCGCGCCCGTGAGGCTGCGGTAGAAGACGAGCTCGCCGGCGGGGTACTCGGCCGACGCCAGCTTGACGCAGACGCCCATGGTCGCGAACAGGAAGGTCGCGCAGACGACCAGCCACGACGAGGACCAGCTCGGCCGGGCCGGATCGGGCTGTGGACTCACCACCCGATCAGCCCATGCGCTTGCGGTACCACTCGTGGAACTGCTGCATGCCGTCTTCCATCGGGCTCTGGTAGGGGCCGGCATCGTCGTCGCCGCGCTCGTACAGGGCGCGCCGTCCGGCATCCATGCGCAGGGCGATCTCGTCGTCCTCGGCACAGGTCTCCCAGTAGGCGGCCTGCTCGGCCTCGACGAACTCGCGCTCGAAGGCGTGGATCTCCTCGGGATAGAAGAACTCGACGACGTTGAGCGTCTTGTCCGGGCCCTTGGGAACGAGCGTCGAGACCACGAGCACGTGCGGATACCACTCGACCATGATCGCCGGGTAGTACGTGAGCCAGATCGCGCCGTGCTTGGGCACCGGGTCGGCGAAGCGCCCCTGGCGATAGGCGAGGACCGCGTCGTGCCACTTGCGGTAGGCGGCCGACCCGGGCTTGGCGAGCTCGTTCTTCGGCCCGACCGTCTGCACCGAGTGGTGCGGCCCGAACTCCCAGCGCAGGTCCTCGCAGGTGACGAACTGGCCGAGCCCGGGGTGGAACGGCGCGACGTGGTAATCCTCGAGGTAGACCTCGATGAAGGTCTTCCAGTTGTAGTTGCACTCGTGCAGCTTGACGCTGTCGAAGGCATAGCCGGTGAAATCGAGGTCGGCGACCGGGCCGATGCCGGCCAGCTCGGCGGCCACGTCGCGGCCCGGCCGGTCCGGCCGAGGCGCCTCGAACACCATCCCGTTCCAGCGTTGCACCGGGTAGTTGGTCAGCGCCAGGCAGGGGTCGTCGGCGAAGTGGGGGGCGCCGATCAGCTCGCCCTTCAGGTCGTAGGTCCAGCGGTGCAGCGGGCAGACGATGTTCTGCCCGGTGTGGCCTCGGCCGCGCAGCATCACGGCCTGGCGGTGCCGGCAGACGTTGGAGACCAGCTCCACGCCGCCAGCGGTGCGGATCAGGGCGCGGCCTTCGCCTTCCTGCGGCAGGGCGAAGAAGTCGCCGCGTTCCGGCACCGCGAGCTCGTGCCCCAGGTAGCGCGGACCGGCGGCGAACAGCCGCGCTTTCTCGCGTTCGAACAGGGCGGGGTCGAAATAGCTCCCGACCGGGAGCTGCGACTGAGCGGGGGCCAGGGCCCGCGCCGGCACGCGCAGATCGGACATGGCTGGGGGGAACCTCCTGGGAAGGCTGGCCGACCACGGTCGGCAAAACAGGGTGCGGCGGACCGCCCGAAGGGACGCGGATTGTACCCAGCGGGGCCGGATGGCCAGACGCGGGAAGGGCCTCTCCGGCGGCCGGTCGCGTCGCACCGTCCGCCCAATGGCAAGGCTCGCAGGTGGGGACGGGTCGGCTGACTACAATCACCCCTTTTCCGAGTCCGAATGACGATAGCCACCGCACCCTCCCGGAGCGCGGCGCCGCCCGCGAATTACGAGGCCGCGCTGGCAGAACTCGAGACCCTGGTGGCCGCCATGGAAGGCGGCCAGCTGCCGCTCGAGGGCCTGCTCGAAGGCTATCGCCGCGGCACCGAGCTGCTGCAGTTCTGCCGCGCCCGGCTCGAGGCCGTCGAGCAGCAGGTGAAGGTGCTCGAGGACGGCCAGCTCAAGCCGTGGTCGGCGGGCGCCAAATGAAGCGGGACGATTTCGACACCTGGTCGATCGCCGAGCTCGAGGCCGTCGAGGCGGCGCTCGAGGCCTGGGTGCCGCGCGACGCGCCGGCCGGGCTGGGCGAGGCGATGCGCTATGCGGTGCTCGACGGCGGCAAGCGGCTGCGGCCGCTGCTGGTGCTGGCGGCGGCCAAGGCGGTGCACGGCAGCCGCGAGGCGGCGATGCGCGCGGCCTGCGCGTGCGAGCTGATCCACGCCTATTCGCTGGTCCACGACGATCTGCCGTGCATGGACAACGACGTGCTGCGCCGCGGCAAGCCGACGGTCCACGTGCAGTTCGGCGTCGCCCAGGCGATGCTCGCCGGCGACGCGATGCAGGCGCTGGCGTTCGAGATCCTCACGCCGGCGGTCGAGGCGGTGGCACCGGCGCTCCAGGCCCGGTTGTGCGCGCTGCTGGCGCGGGCCGCGGGCGGCGCCGGGATGGCCGGCGGCCAGGCGATCGATCTGGCCAGCGTCGGCCTGCCGCTCGACGAGCAGGGCCTCTCCGACATGCACCGGCGCAAGACCGGTGCGCTGCTGCAGGCGAGCGTCCTGATGGGCGCGGCCTGCGGCGCGACGACGCCGGCCGCGTGGCAGGCACTGAGCCAGTACGGCGAGGCGATCGGCCTTGCCTTCCAGGTGGTCGACGACATCCTCGACGTCACCCAGGCTTCCGAGACCCTCGGCAAGACCGCAGGCAAGGACCTCGACAACAACAAACCGACCTACGTCAGCGTGCTCGGCCTCGAGCCGGCACGCCACCGCGCCGACGAGCTCCGTCGCGCCGCGCGCGCCGCGCTGGCGGCGAGCGGCCTGGCCGACGTGCAGAGCCTGCACGTGCTGGCCGACCGCGTGGTCGATCGCGAGAACTGAACCATCGTGCCGTACAAGCTCCTCGAATCCATCAACAGCCCGGCCGACGTGCGGCGGCTCTCCGGCCCCGATCTCAAGCTGCTCGCCGCGCAGCTGCGCGAGTTCGTGCTGCAGAGCGTCTCCAAGACCGGCGGCCACCTGTCCTCGAACCTCGGCACGGTGGAGCTGACGATCGCCCTGCATCATGTGTTCGACACGCCGCGCGACCGGATCGTCTGGGACGTCGGTCACCAGACCTATCCGCACAAGGTGCTGACCGGGCGCCGCGAGGGCATGGGCACGCTGCGCCAGCTCGGCGGCATCTCCGGCTTTCCGCGCCGCGCCGAGAGCGAGTACGACACCTTCGGCACCGCCCATTCGTCGACCTCGATCTCGGCGGTGCTCGGCATGGCCGTGGCCGCCCGGCTGAAGGGCGAGAACCGGAAGGCGGTGGCGGTGATCGGCGACGGCGCGATGAGCGCCGGCATGGCCTTCGAGGCGCTGAACAACGCCGGCGTGTCGCAGACCGACCTGCTGGTGATCCTCAACGACAACGACATGTCGATCTCGCCGCCGGTCGGCGCCCTGAACCGCTATTTTGCGCGGCTGATGAGCGGCAAGTTCTACGCCGCGGCGCGCGACACCGCCAAGAACGTGCTGAAGAACGCGCCGCCCCTGTTCGAGCTGGCGCGGCGCTTCGAGGAGCACGCCAAGGGCATGGTCGTGCCGGGCACGATCTTCGAGGAGTTCGGCTTCAACTACGTCGGCCCGATCGACGGCCACGACCTCGACTCGCTGATCCCGACCCTGGAGAACCTGCGCGACCTGAAGGGCCCTCAGTTCCTGCACGTCGTCACCAAGAAGGGCTTCGGCTACAAGCTGGCCGAGAACGACCCGGTCAACTACCACGGGCCCGGCAAGTTCGACCCCAAGGTCGGCATCGTCAAGCCGGCGACGCCGCCGAAGATGACCTTCACCCAGGTGTTCGGCCAGTGGCTCTGCGACATGGCCGCCAAGGACGAGCGGCTGATCGGCATCACCCCGGCGATGCGCGAGGGCTCGGGCATGGTCGAGTTCGAGAAGCGCTTCCCGAAGCGCTACTTCGACGTCGGCATCGCCGAGCAGCATGCCGTGACCTTCGCCGCCGGCCTGGCCTGCGAAGGGCTGAAGCCGGTGGTCGCGATCTATTCCACCTTCCTGCAGCGCGGCTACGACCAGCTGATCCACGACGTCGCGATCCAGAACCTGCCGGTGGTGTTCGCGCTCGACCGCGCCGGCCTGGTCGGCGCCGACGGCGCGACCCACGCCGGTGTCTACGACATCCCCTACCTGCGCTGCGTGCCCAACATGAGCGTGCTGACGCCGGCCGACGAGGACGAATGCCGGCAGTCGCTCTACACCGCCTTCCTGCAGGACCATCCGGTCGCCGTGCGCTATCCGCGCGGCGCCGGCGCCGGCAAGCTGCCGCAGGCGGCGATGACTGCGATCCCGTTCGGCAAGGGCGAGATCCGGCGCGAGAGCACGCGCGCCGCCTCGGGCGGCGGCAACCGGGTCGCGATCCTGGCGTTCGGCACCTTGCTCTATCCGGCGCTGGAGGCGGCGCAGAGGCTGGACGCGACCGTCGCCAACATGCGCTTCGCCAAGCCGCTCGATGTCGCGCTCGTGACTGACCTGGCGCGCCGCCATGATGCAATCGTCACCGTGGAAGAAGGCGCGGTCATGGGCGGGGCGGGCAGTGCGGTGCTGGAAGCGCTGGCCGCGGCACGGATCGAGATTCCGGTGCTGACGCTCGGCCTGCCCGATGCCTTCAGCGAGCATGGCGACCCGGCCAAGCTGCTGTCGCTCTACGGGCTCGACGCCGCCGGCATCGAGCAGGCGGTGCAGCGCCGCTTCGGCACCACGCCGGCCCTGGTTCGCAGCGTCGCCGGCGTCTGACCGGCCAACGCGCCCATGACCAATCTCATCGACGCCCTGCACATCCCCGACACGCAGTCGGAGCACGACGAGCGCAAGCTCGCGATCCAGCGCGTCGGCATTCGCGGCGTGCGCTATCCGCTGCAACTGAAGATCGAGGACGCGGTCCTGCCGACGGTGGCCGACTGGTCGCTCGACGTCGCCCTGCCGGCAGAGCAGAAGGGCACGCACATGTCGCGCTTCGTCGCCTGGCTCGACGGCCTCGGCGAGCCGATCGATGCCGGGGTGCTGGAGCGCGAGACCGCGCGCATGCTCGTGCTGCTGAATGCGGAGGAAGGCCGGGTCGAGGCGGGATTTCCGTTCTTCCTGCGCAAGCGCGCGCCGGTCTCCGGGGTCGAGAGCCTGCTCGAGTACCAGGGCCGCCTTGTTTGCGAGACCCGCGCCGGCGTGACGACGCGCTGGGCCGAAGTGGTGGTTCCGGTCAAGTCGCTCTGCCCGTGCTCGAAGGAGATCTCCGACTACGGCGCGCACAACCAGCGCTCGAACGTGACCATCCGGGTCGAGCTGCTGGCGCCGATTTCCTGGCGCGAGCTGGCGCGCTTTGCCGAGGACGCGGCCTCGAGCGAGATCTGGTCCTCGCTCAAGCGCGCCGACGAGAAGTGGATCACCGAGCGCGCCTACGAGAACCCGAAGTTCGTCGAGGACATGGTGCGCGACGTCGCCCTGGCGCTCAACGCCGATGCGCGGGTCGGGCGGTACCTGGTCGACGTCGAGAATTTCGAGTCGATCCACGCCCACAGCGCAGTCGCCCGGATAGAGCGTTCCTGAGCCGTCGTTGATGCCTCCTGCGTGCTAGATTGAGCACGCGAAGCGCGCGCCGATCCCGGCAGCGCCGCTCGGGGAGGAAAGCAGGGTGAACACACCACTTCGCGAGCACCGCTCGCGCCTGCGCGACGCGCTGTCGTCGCTGTGTGTCCTCGCGGCCGCGCTCGGCCCGATCGCCGACGTCGCCGCGCAGACTGCCGCTCGGCCGGCCGCCCCGGCTGAATCCAAGTACCTCGCGCCCGGCTTCTCGCAGCTGCCCAAGGCAGCCCGGGTGGTGATCATGCCGGTCGATGTCGAGCTCTATTCGCTGTCCGCGGGCGGCGTGGCCGAGCCACGCGCCGACTGGACGGCGGCTGCGCTCGGGCACATGACGAGCGCGGTCACGTCACGCATCGGCGCCACCGGTCTGGATGCGACGACGATGGACGACGCCGCCGCCGACGAATTCGCCGAGCAGGTCGGCCTGCACGCCGCGGTCGCCCGCTCGATCGCGCTGCACCACGCGACCGGCGGGGTGTGGGCGCTGCCGAGCAAGAACGGCCGCCTCGACTGGTCGTTCGAGGACAGCATGAAGCCGCTGCAGGAAAGGACGGGAGCGCGCTATGCGCTCTTCATCTACGTCCGCGACAGCTACGCCAGCGCCGAGCGCAAGGCGGCGATGGTGGCGATGGCGGTGCTCGGCATCGGTCTCTCCGGCGGCACCCAGTCCGGCTATGCGTCGCTGGTCGACCTCGAGACCGGTCGGGTGCTCTGGTTCAACCGGCTGCTGCGGGCCAGCGGCGACCTGCGCGAGAGCGGCGCCGCGGCCGAGTCGATGGCCGCCCTCCTGACCGGATTCCCGGCGGTGCGGTGAAACGGCGACGGCTGCTCGCCGCAGCCTGCGCCCATTGCACGGCGCTGGCGTCGGTCGCCGCCTGGGCGCAGGCCTCCGCGCCGGCTCCCTGGGCCGCACCGTCGCGGTTCCTCCGCCCCGAGCTCTCGAGCGACGAAGGCGGCCTGTGGTCGCTCATGGACCGCGAGGAGAGCCGGCTGCGCCGCAGCCCCTTC
>DATCGH010000633.1:0-3334 GCA_036509055.1 Caldimonas sp. | reverse complement strand
CGCGGCGGCATCGTTCGCCGCTGCACCGAGCGGCACCAGCACCCGCATCGCCTGCCAGCTCGCCAGCACCCCTGGGGTCAGCATCGACTCGCTGCCGCCGGCGATGGCGACGTCGATCCAGCCGGCGCGGATCGCCCGCATTGCCTCGCCGATCGCCACCGCCGAGGAGGCACAGGCGCAGGCGTAGCTCAGGGCGGCGCCGCGGGCGGCGAAGGCCAGCGCGATTTCGGCGACCGGCGCGTTCGGCATGGTCGTGACGACGCTGGTCGGCCGCATCCGCCGGCGATCGGCATAGACCGTGCGGCAGGTCGCCTCGAAGGTCGCCGCCCCGGCCATGCCGCTGCCCCAGAAGATGCCGAGCCGCTCCGGATCGAAGCCGCCGGGCGCGAGGGCCGCGGCCCGGGCGGCGTCGCGCGCCGCTGCCAGGGCCATCGCCGTGGCCCGGTCGAGCGGCACGCGCGAGGGCGCCTCCTCGGCCGCGGCATCGAAATCGGCGCTCGCCACCGGCACCGGCGGCAGCTCGATGCCCGGCAGGTCGAGCGCCTGCGCGCGGATCGCCGAGCGTCCGGCGAAGAGAGCCGCATCGAACGCCGCGAGCGTGTTGCCGATGGCGCTCACCACCCCGGCGCCGGTGAGGGCGACGGGCGCGCCCGGCCTGACGCTAGGCGGCTGCGGCATCGCTCCCCGGCCGGGCCGCGACCGCCTCGTCGATCAGGACGGCGAGCTGCTCGAGCGTGACGCCGGCCTGGCGCGGGTCGAGCCGCTCTTCGGGGATGCGGACGTCGAAGCGGTCCTCGACCGCGAACACGAACTCCATCAGCGCCAGCGAATCGAGTCCGAGCTGCTCGAGCGCCGTCGCCGGTTCGATCTTCGCTGCGTCGACCTTGAACTTCTCGACCAGCACGGAGGAAATGGCAGCGAAGGTCGGACGCGTCATGCAGGTGCCCAGGCGGCAAGGGAGGGGAGAGGGCGCATCTTATGTCCCGTGGCCGATGCGGCGCCGGCGCCGAGGGCAGAATCGAAGCCGCCCCTTGGCCTTTGCGGTCGCGGGCGCGCCGCCTTGCCGCCCAGCTCGCTCGAACTCCCTTTCGCCGATTCCTCCGGCGCCGCGCCGCTGGCCGAGCGGCTGCGGCCGAAGGCGCTCGCCGAGGTCATCGGCCAGCAGCACCTGCTCGGCCCGGGCAAGCCCTTGCGGGTCGCCTTCGAATCGGGGCGGCTGCACTCGATGATCCTCTGGGGCCCGCCCGGCACCGGCAAGACGACCCTGGCCCGGCTGATGGCCGAAGCCTTCGACGCCCAGTTCATCGCCATGTCGGCGGTGCTCGGCGGGGTCAAGGACATCCGCGAGGCGGTCGAGCGTGCGCTCGCGGCGCAGGCGCAAGGCCGACGCACCGTGGTGTTCGTCGACGAGGTGCACCGCTTCAACAAGAGCCAGCAGGATGCGTTCCTGCCGCATGTCGAATCGGGCCTCCTGACCTTCATCGGCGCGACCACCGAGAACCCGTCGTTCGAGGTGAACTCGGCGCTGCTCTCGCGCGCCACGGTGCACGTGCTCAGAAGCCTGGAGGACGCCGACCTCGCCGTGCTGCTCGAGCGGGCGCGGGCGCTGCTTGCCGCGCCGCCGCTGACCGAAGCCGCCGCCACCCGCCTGATCGCCTATGCCGACGGCGACGCCCGGCGCCTGCTCAACGCCTACGAGAACCTGGTCGTGACCGCGCGCGACGTGGCCGAGATCGACGAGCGATTGCTCGAGCAGGCGCTCGGCGAGCAGCTGCGCCGCTACGACAAGGGCGGCGAGCAGTTCTACGACACCATCTCCGCCCTGCACAAGGCGGTGCGCGGCAGCGACCCGGATGCCTCCCTCTACTGGTTCGTGCGCATGATCGACGGCGGCGTCGACCCGCGCTACGCCGCGCGCCGGCTGGTGCGGATGGCGAGCGAAGACATCGGCCTGGCCGACCCACGCGCCCTGCGCCTGACGCTCGACGCCGCCGAGACCTACGAGCGGCTCGGCTCGCCGGAGGGCGAGCTGGCGCTGGCTGAAGCCGTGGTCTATCTGGCGATGGCGCCGAAGAGCAATGCCGTCTACACCGCCTTCAACGCCGCCCGCGCCTTCGTCAAGGGCGACCGCACCCGGCCGGTGCCGCTGCGCCTGCGCAATGCGCCGACCTCGCTGATGAAGACGCTCGACTACGGCAAGGGCTATCGCTACGCCCACGACGAGGCCGGCGGCTTCGCCGCGGGCGAGCGCTACTGGCCCGACGACCTCGAGCCGCCGCGCTTCTACGAGCCGGTGGACCGCGGCCTGGAGATCCGCATCGGCGAGCGCCTGGCCGAGCTGCGCGCCCTGAACGACGCCGCCCGCGAGCCCGAGTAGCCTCTCCGGCGCCCGGCCCGCCTAACGCCGTCGCGGCCTGACCGGACTAGGCTGATTCCCCAAGGCGCTGGCCGGGGATTTGCTACTAGAGTCGGGCAGCCTCAGCGAGGAGCCCGCCCGGCCGTCCATGGACACCTTCATCCAGCAGATCATCAACGGCCTGGTGCTGGGCAGCGTGTACGCGCTGGTCGCGCTCGGCTACACGATGGTCTACGGCATCATCAACCTCATCAACTTCGCCCACGGCGAGGTGCTGATGGTGGGCGCCCTCACCAGCTGGACGGTGGTCACCGTGCTGGCCGGGCTCGGCCTGCCGGGCTGGGTGCTGCTGCTGATCGGCCTGGTGGCTGCGGTCATCGTCTGCTCGGTGCTGAACTTCGCGATCGAGAAGATTGCCTACCGACCGTTGCGCAACGCCCCCCGGCTGGCGCCGCTGATCACGGCGATGGGCATGAGCCTCTTGCTGCAGACGCTGGCGATGATCATCTGGAAGCCGAACTACAAGTCGTTCCCGATCCTTTTGCCCGGCGATCCGCACATGATCGGCGGCGCGGTCATCAACAACGTGCAGATCCTGATCCTGGTGTCGACCGCGATCACGCTCGCCGGCCTGATGTACCTGGTCAACCGCACCAAGCTCGGCCGGGCGATGCGCGCCACGGCCGAGAACCCGCGGGTCGCCGCGCTCATGGGCGTGCGGCCCGACACGGTGATCTCGGCCACCTTCGTCATCGGCGCCGCGCTCGCCGCCCTCGCCGGCGTGATGTATGCGGCCAACTACGGCTCGGTGCAGCACACCATGGGCTTCCTGCCAGGGCTCAAGGCCTTCACCGCGGCGGTGTTCGGCGGCATCGGCAACCTGGCCGGGGCGATGGTGGGCGGGGTGCTGCTCGGCTTGATCGAGTCGCTTGGCGCCGGCTACATCGGCGATTTCACCGGCGGCGTCCTCGGCAGCCA
>DATCGH010000632.1:0-9363 GCA_036509055.1 Caldimonas sp. | reverse complement strand
CACCGCGCTCGACCAAGTCCATCGAGGCGAGTTTAGTGGGAGGTCGTTTGCAGGTCGGCTCGGCCGCGCAACGGTGAAGAAGCCGCTGCAGATGGGCAACGGGCGCAGCGAAAGCGCGAAACGTCAGGTGATGACTGGTGGCCAAGGGCGGAATCGAACCACCGACACGCGGATTTTCAGTCCGCTGCTCTACCAACTGAGCTACTTGGCCGTGAGCCCACGATTATAGGGGCCGACCCTCGGCCGTCCCGCGCCACGGGGGCGCGTCTCAGGCAGCGTTGCGCTTGTTGCGCGACAGGTCGACGCCGAGCTGCTTGAGCTTGCGATAGAGATGGGTCCGCTCGAGCCCGGTCTTCTCGGCGACCCGGGTCATGCTGCCGTTCTCCTGCGCCAGGTGGAACTCGAAGTAGCTCTTCTCGAAGGCGTCGCGCGCCTCGCGCAGCGGCCGGTCGAGGTCGAAGCTCTGCTCGGGCTGCGGGCCGAGCAGCACCGGCACCGCGGGCGGCATCGCGCCGCCGGTCATCGCCGCCTCGACGGTCAGGCTGGGCTCGTTCATCGCCGCGCCGGGCAGTGCGTTGGTCCGCGCCGCCGGCTTGGCCAGGCCCTGCTCGACGGCGCGCAGCAGCTTCTGCAGCGTGATCGGCTTCTCGAGGAAGGCCATCGCGCCGAACTTGGTGGCCTCGACCGCGGTATCGATCGTGCCGTGGCCGCTCATCATGATCACCGGCATCGACAGCTGCGCCGACGAGCCCCATTCCTTCAGCAGCGTGATGCCGTCGACGTCGGGCATCCAGATGTCGAGCAGGACCAGGTCGGGGCGAATCCTCTCCCGGCAGGCCCGGGCCTGGGCCGCGTTCTCGGCGAGTTCGACGGTGTGACCCTCGTCGGCGAGGATCTCCGATAGCAGCGCGCGAATGCCCAGTTCGTCGTCGACGACAAGAATGGTGGCCATGAACCTTTCAGTGGGATCCGGCCTGCGCCGCGACCCCGGCCGCCGCGGCACGGGGAACCGGGGCGAGTTTTGAAAATGATAGCGAAACTTGCGCCCCGCGCGGAGCGCTCGCCGCTTCGCCGTCGACCCCTTCGCTGCCGCCGAGGTTGACGATGCGGATGCGCGCGCCGTGCTCGTCGGCGATCTTCTTCACCACCGCCAAGCCGAGACCGGTGCCTTTGGTCTTGGTCGTGACGTAGGGCTCGAACGCGCGCTTCAACACCTTCTCCGAGAAACCGTGGCCATTGTCGAGCACGATGAGGCGCACCGCGCGCACTTCACCCTGCTCGTTTCCAACCGTCTCGGTACAGACCCGCACCCGCCCGTCGGCCTTGTCGGCGACCGAGTCGAGCGCGTTCTGCACCAGGTTGTGGATCACCTGGCGCAGCTGGGTGCCGTCGCCGACGATCTGCGGTAGGCCGCTGCCGAGCTCGGCGAAAAGCCGTCCCGACTCCTGCGCCGAACCGTACAGGCCGAGCACCTCGCCGACCAGGGCGTTGAGGTCGAGCGGCACGAGCTGCGAGGCCGGGAGCCGCGCGTAGTCGCGGAACTCGTTGACCAGGGTCTTCATCGCCTGGACCTGGTTGACGATGGTGTCGACCGAGCGGTGCAGCATCGCCTGGTCGCCGCCCTCGAGCTTGGGCGCGAGCTTGAGCTGCAGCCGCTCGGCCGAGAGCTGGATCGGCGTGAGCGGATTCTTGATCTCGTGGGCCAGCCGTCGCGCGACCTCGCTCCAGGCCTCGACGCGCTGCGCCGAGACCAGCTCGGTGATGTCGTCGAAGACCATCAGGCGCGCGCCCTGCGGCATGGCGGCGCCCCGCACCAGCAGCGTGATCGACGGCCGCTCGGCCCCGGGCAGGCCGCCGGTCTGCAGCTCGAACGCGTCCTGCCAGTGGTCGCGCTCGCCGGCCTCGGGGCTGGCGGCGTGCATCTCGAAGCGCTGCCACACGGTCTGGCCGAATGGGCCGATGCCGGGCACCTCCTCGAGCCGCCGGCCGCGATAGGCCGAAAGCGGCAGGCGCAGGATCCGGGTGGCGCCGGGATTGACGGTATCGATCGCGCCGTTGCGGTCGAACACGATCACGCCCGCGGTGAGGTTGTCGAGGATGGTCTGAAGGTTGGCGCGCGCGCCCTCCACCTGGACCACGCTCTTTTGCACCAGCTCGCGGGCGTCGGAGAGCTGCGTCGTCATCTCGGCGAAGGAGCGCGTCAGGCCGCCGAGCTCGTCGCGCGAGGCGAAGATCGCCTTGGAGCTGAAGTCTCCATGCGCCACCTGGTCCACGCCCTGGGCGAGCAGCAGCAGCGGCTGCGCCAGCTGGTTGCTGAGGGCGATGGCGAGCAGGAGCGCACCGAACACGGCCAGCACCAGGGTCAGCGTCAAGGTGCCGATGTACATCTTGCGCAGGCCGCTGCGCGCCAGCGCCCGCTGCTGGTATTCGCGGTAGGCATTGGTCACCGCCAGCGCGTTGCCGGCGAGCGTCGGGCTGAGCGCCTGGCTCACCACCAGGTAGCGCTCCTGCGCGCCGAGAACGAAGGTGCTGCTCGGGATCAGCGCCACCGCCCGCACCCGCGGCGTGGCGCCGGCGGCGACGGCGTCTTCGTCCAGCCCCTCGGCCTGGCTCACCACCCGTCCCGTCTTCGCCTGGCGCAGGAGCTGCGGCGGCAGCCGCTCGGGCATCAGCCCGGCGCGGCTGGAGCCGGTGGTGATGAGGCTCTGGCCGGCGCTGCCGACGATGCCGACCTCCTGGACCGAGAGCTGCTCGCGCAGCCGCTCGATCGCGATCGGCTCGGCCACGCCCGGCGCCTCGCCCAGGCGCTCGGCCGCCTGCCGGGTCTTGGTGCCGAGCTCGGAGACGATCGAGTCGATGGTGCCGCGGCCGAGGTTGAGGCCGGCGTCGAGCGCGCCTTCGACCTTGATGTCGAACCAGCTCTCGATCGAGCGCGAGACGAACTGGTAGCTCACGGTGTAGATCAGCACCCCGGGGACGACGCCGACGAGGGCGAAGATCGCCGCCAGCTTGAGCAGCAGCCGGCTGCCGAAACGGCCGCGCGCCACGCGCCAGAGCAGGCGCACCGCGGCGACGACGATCACCGAGACCAGGAGGCTCGCCAGGCCGACGTTGACCCAGAACAGCCAGATGTAGTGGCGCTCGTACAGCTTCGGGCTGTTGGTGGCGATCGACAGCAGGAAGACGAGCACGACCGCCGCACCGAGCGCGGCGACGGTCGAGATGATCCAGGCCCAGCGCGAGGCCGGGGTCAGCCCGGGCAGGGCCGAGCCGGGAGGAGGAGGGGGGCGCGCCATGGTCGGCGTCCAGGAGCCTTCAGTTGATGCGCAGTGTGCGCTTGACCAAAAGCTGCCAGTCCGGTTCGCCGCTGATGCCGATCTGCATCGGCCGCGGCAGCTGGGTGGTGTCGAGCCGGAACTGGAATTCGACGTAGTGGCGCCCGCCCTCCTCGAGCTGACCCGGCTCGGCCACCTTCCAGCGCGCCGCCCGGCTGATCGAGGCGATCGCCTCGGCGCGGGTGGCGTAACTCTGGCTCAGGCCGCCCACGGTCGTCACCCGGTAGGTCGAGGTGAGGGGCTGGTAGACGATCCGCCAGGTGCGCACCGCGTGCGCCACCCGGCGGTCGCGCCAGTACCAGCGGTCACGGAAGATCTCGGCCTCGGCGACGAAGAACAGCGGCACCGACTTGACCAGGGCATCGTCGACGCTGCGCCCGAGCTCGAACTCGACCGCGTAGCTGAGGTAGACGCCGTCCTCGTCGCGGCTCAGGTCGAACGCCGTCAGCTCGGCCGCCGAGGCCCGGGCGGACGGTGCGCCCGCCAGGAAGGCAGCTCCCGCGCCCCAGACCGGCAGCACCCGCAGGGCTGCGGCGCCGAACGCACGCAGCAGGCTGCGGCGGCGCAACGAGCCGGGGGGCGGCGGCGAAATCATGAACTCGTCGTGTCTCGGTGTTTCTCGATCAGCGTCAGGAAAAAGCCGTCGGCAGCGGCGGCCGACGGGCCTGCCGGCAGCGTTTCGTCATTGTCGGGCAGGGGCAGCAGGTGCCCGGGCGAAGGCGGCGAGCCAGGGACGAAGGCATCGCCGTGTCGTTGCAAAAAAGCGTCGATCTGGTCCTGGCCCTCGGCCCGGAACAGCGAGCAGGTGCAGTACAGGAGCCGGCCCCCGGGCGCGAGCAGCGGCCAGAGCGCGTCGAGCAGCCGGGCCTGGGTCGCCGCCAGCGCCGGGATGTCGCTCGCCCGGCGCAGCCAGCGGACGTCGGGATGGCGGCGGACGATGCCCGAGGCGCTGCAGGGCGCGTCGAGGAGGATCGCCTGGAACGGCCGGCCGTCCCACCACGCCTCCGGGCGGGCGGCGTCGGCCGCGAGGGTCTTGGCGGCGAGGCCGAGGCGGGCCAGGCTGGCGTCGACCCGGGTCAGGCGCGCCGGGTCGCGGTCGATCGCCAGCACCTCGACATCGGCCCGCTCGAGCCACTGCGCGGTCTTGCCGCCGGGGGCGGCACAGGCATCCAGGACGCGGGCGCCGGGGGCGAGCGGGGCCGCCAGCAGCAGCTCGACGGCGCGCTGGGCGTGGGCGTCCTGGACCGAGACCTCGCCGCGATCGAACCCGGGCAAGCGGCCGACCGGCACCGGGCGAAGCAGGCGGACGGCGAACGACCCGGCCGGCTCGCCGGCCAGCCCGGCGCTGGTCAGGGCGGCGAGATAGCCCGCGACCGTCGCGCGGCGAGCGTTGACGCGCAGGGTCATCGGCGCCCGGGTGTTGTCGGCCTCGGCGATCGCCTGCCACCGGTCCGGCCAGTCGGCCTCGAGCCGCGCCAGCCACCACGCCGGATGGTTCCAGCGCCCGACCGGATCGGCGGAGGCGCTTTCGACCCATGCGTCCTGCTCGCGCAGAAAGCGCCGCAGCACGGCGTTGACGAACGCTGCCGAGCCCTTGTCGCGCCGCCGCGCCGCCGACACGGCCTGGTCGACCAGCACATGCGCCGCGTACGGCGGCTCGCCCGCCGGCCAGAGCAGGGCCAGCGCGGCGAGCAGCAGGGCATCGGTCTTCGGCGCCGGCGCCTTGGCGGCGAGCCGGCGGCGCACCGCCTCGGCCGAGCCGAGCCAGCGCAGGGCGTGGAAGGCGAGCGCCTGGGTGCCCGGCCGGGCGGCCGGCGGGCAGCGGTCGAGCGCGGTGTTGAGCGACTCGCCGGCGCGGACCGCGGCCACCGCGTCGGCGGTGTGCCCGAGCAGCGTGGCGAGGGGCAGCGAGACGCTGGTCGGGTCGTCGGTCATCCGAGGGGCAGTCTACGCACGACTGCGGTACGCTCGCCTCCCCAACCCTGCAGCCCCTCCCCTCCATGGCCGGCGAGAAACCCACCCCGATCTTTCGCAGCGAGACCGACCTGGCCCGGCTGCCGGCCTCCGACCGGATCCGCTACCGGCTGATCGGCGCCGATTGCCGCTATCACGCCAACGACAACATCGCCGCGCACATCGAGCCCGGCGAGATCGACGAGCTGCAGGCGGAGGTCGAGGAGAAGATGCGCGACGTACTGCGCGCCCTGGTGATCGACACCGAGAGCGACCACAACACCGCCGAGACCGCCCGGCGCGT
Organism: Caldimonas sp.; assembly: GCA_036509055.1. Lineage (GTDB taxonomy): Bacteria > Pseudomonadota > Gammaproteobacteria > Burkholderiales > Burkholderiaceae_C > Schlegelella_A. The sequence continues at coordinate 3,771 of DATCGH010000632.1, read as the reverse complement.
CGCCAAGATGTTCCTCACCGAGGTGTTTCGCGGTCGTTACGTCGCGGCGCCGCCGATCACCGAGTTCCCGAACATCTCCCGCCTCAACGAGCTGATGATCGTCGGCCCGATCAAGGTGCGCAGCGCCTGCTCGCACCACCTCTGCCCGATCCTCGGCCGCATCTGGATCGGCCTCTTGCCGAACGAGCACTCGAACCTGATCGGCCTGTCGAAGTACGTGCGGATCTGCGACTGGATCATGAGCCGGCCGCAGATCCAGGAGGAGGCGGTGACCATGCTCGCCGACGATCTGCAGGACCGGGTCAAGCCCGACGGCCTGGCGATCGTCATGGAGGCCGACCACTTCTGCATGCACTGGCGCGGCGTCAAGGACGACGAGTCCATGATGACCAACAGCATGATGCGCGGCGCCTTCCTCAAGGACGCGAGCCTCAGGCGCGAGTTCCTCTCGCTCCTGACCAAGAAGAACCGAGGCTGAAAATGAACCCCCCACGCTCACTTCGTCCGCTGCCCCCCGAGGGGGCTCTCAGCACCTTCGGAACGGCCGGGCGGTACTGAGATGCTGGTCCGCCTGCTCTACGCCAGCCGCGCCGCCGAGTCGGTCCACGCCGACACGCTGGCGGCGATCCTCAAGGTCTCGAAGGAGCACAACCACGCCGCCGGCGTCACGGGCGTGCTCTGCCACTGCGCCACCTCGAAGATCTTCATGCAGGTGCTCGAGGGCGGGCGGGGCGCGGTCAGCGCGCTCTACAACCGCATCGCCCAGGATCCGCGTCATCGCGACATCGTCCTGCTCAGCTACGAGGAGATCGGCGAGCGCAGCTTTTCCGGCTGGTCCATGGGCCAGGTGAGCATGAGCCGGCTCAACCCGGCCCTGCTGCTCAAGTACTCGGAATCGGCGGTGCTCGACCCGTATTCGGTCTCGGGCAAGGCCTCGCTCGCCCTCTTCAACGAGCTGGTGGCCACGGCCTCGGTGGCCGCGCCCGGCTAGCCGGGCCGCCGCAGAATCGTCGCGCGCCTCAACGCGCCGGCGCCGAGGCGGCTTTGGCCGCGGTGGACGTCTTGGCCGGCGGCTTCGGCTCGACCGTGGTGATGACCGGCCCGATCGGCTTGGCGTAGGCATTGCTCGCCGCCGACGAGGCCGGGCGGGCGGCCGAGCGCGCCGCCGCCGACGAGCGCCGGTTCTGCTCGGCCTGGTCGGCGGATTGCTGCGACGGCGGCACTGGCATGCCGAGCTGCATCGAATTGCTGGTGGCCGGCGAGCCGGAGTCGACGCCGGCGGGGATCTCGCTGATCTGCGCGCCGGTCGGCGGCACGCGCTTCTCCGGCTTCTTGGCGTCGGGGCTGGCCGCCGCGGCCAGGAAGCTCAAGCCGGCCAGGCCGACGATGGCGGCCGCCTTCGCGAGGCGAAGCGGCGACAGGCTGTTCATTCCATTCTCCTCGCCGATCGGACGGCGTTCCCCGATTCTCCGCTCAGCCGCTCTTCTTCGGCGCCGCTTTCCGCGCTGTGGCTTTCTTGGCTGTCGCTTTCTTGGCCGCCGTCTTCGCCGGCGCCGCTTTCGCCGCCGGGGCTTGCGCCGCCGCGGTCGCCGCGACGGCCTTCTTCGCCGGCGCCGGCTTCGTCCCTGCCGCGCCGGCGGCCCCCTTCGCCGGCGGCCGGCCCGGTCGCGGCTCGAACGCGAACACGACCTTGCCCTCCTTGGCGTCCCAGGCCAGGCGGGCCTTGAACTTGCGCCGGGTCTTGTTGGAGACGAAGCCTTCGAGCAGGTCGGTGGCGCCCGAGGCGAGCAGCTTGGTCATCTGCTCGCGCGCGATCGGCTGCTGCAGGATCACCTTGCCGCTCTTGAAGTCGCAGGTGACGTTGGCGCCGACCGCGTGCTCGCAGACGTAGCTGGTGCCGAACTCGTAGACCTTGCCCTGCGTCTTCGGGCAGATCCCGAGGCTCTCCTGCTCCGAGAAATCGACCGGCTCGCCCGACTCGCCTTCGCGTCGGGCCTCCTCGCCGAAATCGAACTCGAGCTTCCAGTTGTTCAGCTCGTCGTCGCGCACTAATCTGATCTCGGCGGTGAACGGCCAGCCGGCCTTGGAGCGGAAGCCCTCGAGCGGGCCGATCCGCTTGTCGCGCAGGAACGCCTCGACCTCGGGCAGCTCGAACGCCCGGCCGCCGGGGATCTTGCTGATCGAGAAGCCGCAGGGCTCGCTCTTGCCCGGGACGCCGGTGCAGGCGTAGCGGCGGTAGTTCTCCTTGATCACGCCGCCGCAGTTCGGGCAGGGCGTGGCCAGGGTCGCGTAGTCGCCGGGAATGGTGTCGCGGTCGTACTCCTTGGCCTTGCGCACGATCCGCTCGGCCATCTCCGCGATCTGCTTCATGAAAGCCTCGCGCTCGAGGTGGCCCTTCTCCATCTCGGCGAGCTGGTACTCCCAGTTGCCGGTGAGCTCGGGCTTGGTCAGGTCCTCGACGCCGAGGCCGCGCAGCAGGGTCATGAGCTGGAACGCCTTGGCGCCCGGCACCAGCTCGCGGCCTTCGCGGTGGATGTACTTCTCGTAGATCAGGCCCTCGATGATCGCCGCCCGCGTCGCCGGCGTGCCCAGGCCCTTCTCCTGCATCGCCTCGCGCAGCTCGTCGTCGTCGATGAGCTTGCCGGCGCCTTCCATCGCCGAGAGCAGCGTCGCCTCGGTGTAGCGCGCCGGCGGCCGGGTCTTCAGCGCCTTGACGTCGATGCTCTCGGTGCGCGCCAGCTCGCCGGCGGCGACCGCCACCAGGTTGGCATCGTCCTCCTGCGCCTTGCGGCCGTAGACCGCGAGCCAGCCCGGCTTGACCATGACTTTGCCGTTGGTCTGGAAGCGGTACTCCTTGCCCTCCGCGGCGACGGTCGAGATCCGCGTCGTCACCATGAACTCGGCGCTCGGGAAGAACACCGCGAGGAAGCGCTTGGCGACCATGTCGTAGAGCTTGGCCTCGATCTCCGAAAGGCTCTTCGGCGGCAGGAGCGTCGGGATGATCGCGAAGTGGTCCGAGACCTTGGCGTTGTCGAAGATGCGCTTCGACGGCTTGACATAGCCCTCGGCCAGCGCCGTCTTCGCGTGCACCGCGAGCGCGCGCAGCGGGCCGGGCATGTCTTCCTTGGAGATCATCGCCATCGTGTCCTTCGCCACGGCGAGGTAATCCTCCGGCAGGGCGCGGCTGTCGGTTCGCGGGTAGGTCAGAACCTTGTGCTTCTCGTACAGCGCCTGGGCGATCGAGAGCGTGGTGCGGGCCGAGAAGCCGAAGCGCGAGTTCGCCTCGCGCTGCAGGCTGGTGAGGTCGTAGAGCAGCGGCGGCGCCTGCGTGCTCGGCTTGGCCTCCTCGCTCACCGAGGCGGGCTCGCCCTGCACCGCCGCGGCGATGGCCAGGGCCTCGGCCTCGTTCCAGAGGCGGTCGGCGCGCAGCTCGGCGTCGTCGGCGTTCTTCTTCCACGCCGGGTCGAACCACTTGCCTTCGTATTCGCCGGCGGTCACCGCGAAGGTGGCACGCACCTCCCAGTAGTCGCGCGAGACGTGCTTCCTGATCTGCTCCTCGCGCTCGACCATGATCGAGAGCGTCGGCGTCTGCACCCGGCCGACGGTGGTGAGAAAGAAGCCGCCGTCGCGCGAGTTGAACGCGGTCATCGCCCGGGTGCCGTTGATGCCGACCAGCCAGTCGGCCTCGGAGCGGCAGCGTGCGGCGTCGGCCAGCGGCAGCATCTGCCGGTCGCTGCGCAGGTGCTCGAAGCCGTCGCGGATCGCCGCCGG